>CAYPJH010000027.1:0-2584 GCA_964411035.1 uncultured Methanobrevibacter sp.
TTTCTTTGCCTCTCTTTCTCTGCTCCCTGGCTGCCCTGAACTGAAAAGCTTTTTTTCCACTAAATGCTTCCACCATAATGTTCTGCCTCACCTCAGGCCCAAGAAATGGAACCATCCAGCCAAGGACTTCAACCTCTGAAACTCTGAGCCAAAATTAATCTTTCCTCTTCCAATTTGTGTCAAATACTTTAGTATCAGCAATAAAAACCTGAATAGCACAGATCATATCTAGATTAATTTTTTTTTCTTTTTCTTTTCCACTGGTGCTTCTTTTTCGTCTCTCCTTTTCCTCTTCCTCCATTTTCGGCATATAAATAAACAAAGATTTTACTTGGTTTGGAGAAATTATCTTTCCTGCATTGAATTGCCTTTGCTTTTTTGTAAAAGAACAGTTAACTATGTTTATGTGCTTTCATTTCTGGATTCTCTGTTTTGTTCCATGGATCAATTTGCAAGTCCTATAAGTTTTTTCTTCTTCTCCAATATTGTTGACTATATGGGTCTTAAGCCTTTCTATAAGAACTTTAGAATAAATTTGTTAACTTCCACAAAATAAATTTTTGGTGTTTTAACTGAATAGTATTGAATGTATAGATCATTTTGAAGAGAAATGACCTCTTGACAACATTGATTTTTCTCATCTATGAGCATGAAACTTCTCTTCATTTGTTTAAATCTTCTTTGATTTTTTTCAATCGAATTTTCCTCATATAGACTCTGACCATATTTTTTTCAATCGAATTTTCCTCATATAGACTCTGACCATATTTTACCAGATTATGTCAAAGTATTCGTTTTCTTGATACTAATGCAAATAGTATTGTGTTTTTAATTTCAAATTCCCATTGTTCATTGAAGGTATATAGGAATGTAGTTGACTTTGTATAGTAACTTTATATCATGGAACATTGTATAACCATTTCTTAATTATAGAAGTTTTTCTGGTTGAAACTGAAATTTTCTACATAAAAAATCAAGTCATCTGTGAATAAAAGCATTTAATTTCTTTATTCCAAATTTGTATACATTTTATTTTTTTATTTTTGTTGTTTTACTGCATTAGCTAAGAATCCAGGAACAGTAAGATGGGGTATTCATGCCATCCTCCTGATCTTAGGAGCAATATTCAGTTGTACACATTATGTATTACATTGCTGTTGGGTTTCTTATTTTTTGATAGATTTTTAAATCAAACTGAGGAATTTCCATTGTATTCCTAGTTTCCTAAAAGTTTAATCATGAATGAGCATTGAAGTCTGTCAGATGCATTTTCTGGACCTGTTTATATGATCAAATGATTTTTCTTCTTTAGTCTGATTGATGAGTTAATTACTTTAACTATATTTTGAATGTTGATCTAGTCTTGCACACCTGGAGTAAATATCACTTGGTCTTGGTGTAAGATTGTTGTTATGTAGTGCTAGAATCTGTTTGCCAATACTTTTTTTGAGGATTTTAAAAAAAATCTTATGTTCCTGAAAGATATTGGTCAGCATGTGTTTTTTTCTATTTTTGCCTTTATCTTGTTTTGGTATTTAGCCCCATGGAATAATTTGGGAAATGTTCTATGTTCTTCCATTTTCTGGAAGAGATTATAAGTCATTGTTATCATTCTTTCCTTAAATTTTTGGTATAATTTAACAGTGAAATAATCTGCATCTGGTGTTTTTTTTTAATTAGAAGGCTGTTGATTATTCACCTTTTTTTTAGATATAAATCAAACGTACTTAACATTATCTATTTCTGCTTTTTGTGAATGCTGTAGACTGAGTTAGTATCCCTTTAAAATATATTAGTTGAAATATTGTCTTCTATATGATGTTATTAGGAGGTAGGGACTTTGAAAGGCAGTTAATTTCTGAGGGTGGAACCCCATGAGTGGGATTAGTGCATTGATAAGAGAAGCCACAGGGATCCTCACCCCTTCTGCCATGTGAAAACACATTTATCCATATTGCAGGAAGTGGATCCTCATCAGACACTGAAACTGCTGATGGCTTGCATTGATTTTGAACCTACTCATTCTCCAGTAAGATGAGAAATAAGTTTCTGGTCAATTCAAAATAACATCAATCCACCCGGTTTGTGTTTTTCTGTCACATAGCTTCATGAATATATGAAGACACTGAGTTTTGGTATTTTGTGTCTTTCAAGGAATCAGTGCATTTTAAAATTCATAAGCATACATAATTTTCATAATATTTTTGATAACTTTTAAATGTCCATGACATCAGTGGTGATGAACTTCTTTTATTTCTGACATTAGTAGTTTTAAAATCTTTTATGTCTGTTTCCTCTCCTCTTATCTTTCCTCCTCCTCTACCTTTTTTTTCTTCTCTCTTTGCTGTTTTCCCTTCTCTTTCAGTTACCTTGGCTTAGGTTTTATCAATTTTATTGGTCTTCTCAAAAAATGAACTTTTAATTTTGCTGACCTTTTGTTATTGCTTTCCCTTTAAAAAAATTTCATTGATTCTTGTTCTAATTTTTGTTTCTTTTTTTCTGCTTTATTTAGGCTCTTTCTCTATTTTCTTAAAGTGGATGCTTAAATTATTAGTGTTATATTTTTCCAGTACTAAACTCTTAC
>CAYPJH010000028.1:0-2009 GCA_964411035.1 uncultured Methanobrevibacter sp.
AGAAGCAGCACCATACAAATGACAATCAACAAACCAAGATATAACCTTTTATTCCTTTGTGCTTTTTTAAACATAGCATTTACCCCTGTTTTCAGTCCGCATCTTCAAAAAGCTTCTTTCGTTCTTCCTTAGACGGAGTGACCAGAACATATGTTTTTCTAGCTGCGCTTAGAAAGAACTTCCTTTTCATACTTATCTACTACATCATAGAATTCCAAATCTCCAACTACACCACAACTCTCACAGTAATATGCCCAAACATCTCCAAACGGAAGGGTCTTTACTGCTTCCTGTATAGCCATCAGTTTACCGAACTGATTTGTATCCTGAAGTTCCTTTAACATAGCATTAGGGGATAGCATTGCATTAAGCAAAGCCTTCTGCCAGCTTCTGAATCCGGTAGCCCATGCAGAAATTCTGTTAATAGATGCATCAAAGTAATCCAGTGCCATATAGCAACGTTCAAGAGCGTCATTGCGAACAATTTCCTTCGCCATTTCTTTCGTCTCATCATCAAAAAGTACTACATGGTCGCTATCCCAACGAATCGGTCTGGTAATATGTAAAGCCAGCTCATCAAAGAATGCCAGAAGTGCCGGAATCTTATCAGAAACAAATTCTGTGGGATGATAGTGTCCATTATCCATAAGCGGCATGCACTTATCAGAATGAGCAGCCGCAAAGCTTAATGCAAACTCTGCGCTTCCTACAGTATAAGCTTCCACGCCAATGCCGAATACCTTAGATTCTACGCAGGGCTTCACCTTTGCATAATCGTAAGGCTCAGATAAAATTTCTTCAATAGCTTCTTTATAGCGAACTCTCGGACCCATACGGTCTGCAGGAACATCCTTTAATCCGTCTCCTGTCCAGATATTCATTACACAGGGAACTCCTGTCTCTTCTGCAAAATACTGGGAAATACGAACACATGCTTTTCCATGTTCAATCCAGAACTTACGAATTTCCGGATCAGGGCTGGAAAGAGTCAGTCCATCCGCCTTCGGATGGGAAAAGAAGGTAGGGTTAAAATCAAGTCCCATATTATGCTTCTTTGCAAACTCTACCCACTTCTTAAAGTGCTTCGGCTCTAACTTATCTCTGTCAACAAACTCACCATCTTCAAAAATTGCATAGCATGCATGAACGTTAATTTTTGCCTTACCCGGTGTAAGTTCTAAAACCTTCTCCATGTCTGCAAGCAATTCTTCCGGTGTCTTTGCTTTTCCGGGATAGTTACCTGTCGTCTGGATTCCTCCGGTTAACGGTCCGTCATGGTCAAATCCGATTACGTCATCTCCCTGCCAGCAATGAAGGGAAACCGGAACCGTTTTTAATTTCTCGATTACGGCATCGGTATCAATGCCTAATTTCTGATACTGCTCCTTGGCAGCTGCATATCTTTCTGCTGTTGTCATGTATAAATCCTCCTTTTTTATTGTACATAATTTAAATTATACTTTTCATTTTTAACTTCTTTTTTATTCGTAGATTGGCTCAAAATCTTCCGGTCCGTGACCGCATAAAGGACAACTGAAATCTTCCGGTAAGTCACTTCCCTCATAGACATAATTACAGATTTTACATCTCCATCCTACGATTTTTTTATCCGTTGTTTCTTTGGGTTTATCTGCCTTTGGTTTCACCCGGTTCTGGTAATCTGCATAGGTTAAGGGGGCTTTCTCATTCACCAAAACTGCATCCACTACCTCTGCAATAAATAAAGTATGGGTTCCCAAATCCTGCTGTTCTACAACCTTTGCACTGATTACTGCACAGGTCTGCCATCCCATATAGGGAATCCCGTTACAGTCTGTCGGCATAACAAGACCATCAAATTTGTCCACGTCACGACCTGACTGGAGCCCAAAATGCTTTATCGTTTCAAAGGTGCATTCTTCATTCAGAAGACTGACTGCAAAAACTTTACTTTCCTTAATCTAATCACTGGTGTAATTTGTATTTTGTACGGAAATCGCTATTCTTGTAGGACTGTTAGCGACCTGCAT
>CAYPJH010000029.1:0-1524 GCA_964411035.1 uncultured Methanobrevibacter sp.
GAGGGTCTTGGACTTTACTATTTTTATCTTGATGTGAGCGAAATTCTTAATGAATTTGATGATGAACAGATAGAGGAAGCCTTTTTGGAACATAACTGTAAAATGAATAAGACAGAATTAGATACTTCCCTAATGTCTTCAGGCAAACTGTCTACATCAATGTTGACATCAATTCCAACTCCAACAACAACATATTCGATTGTGTTAAATTTAGCTATTGCTTCGGTTAAAATTCCACAAATCTTTTTATCATTAATCAAAACATCATTAGGCCATTTAATCTCAGCATTATCAATTCCTATTCTTTCAAGTGTTTTTTTAACAGCCACACCTGTAGCCAGTGTTATAATAGGTATTTTGTTTTGACTTATTTGGGGGGTTAGAATTATTGAAAGCCAGACTCCTCCTAAAGGAGACTTCCAGGGTTTTCCAGATCTTCCTCTTGCATTTGTCTGTTTTTCAGAAATAATAACCATACCATTTGAATCTGCGCTTTCAGCAAAGAATTTAGCAACGGTATTGGTTGACATTACTTCTTTGAAAACATATATTTTTTGCCCGATAAAGTCAGTATCAAGGTTTTTTTGAATTAATTCTTTTTTAATGTATTTTGTTTGATTATTTCCCAAATCTTTAACTGTATCTATAAAATCCTGAATATCATATGTTGATAATTCTTTTAAGGTTTCGTCTGATAATTTGCCTTCTTTTTTTAAAAGTTCTATAATTTCAGTTCTCATTACAATCACATATTATTTTTTAGATAGTTGCTGGTTTTTAGCAGAATTTAGGTAGGATCCTACTGCTGCTGAAATTGCAGCTATTTTTTTAGCAGGCATAAATGTTGATTTAAGTTTATTAACATTTTCCAGATCTTCTTCAATTACTTTTTTCATCTCTTCATCAATACCTTTCTTATAAGTATCAATGAAATGTGTGTTTAAATCTCCTTTTATGAAATTTGGGTTTCTAAGAATTGCTTTATGGAATGGAATAGTAGTTTTAACACCTAAAATAATATATTCGCTTAATGCTCTTCTCATTCTTGCAATGGAATCAGTTCTGGTTCTTCCCCAAGTAATTAATTTTGAAATCATTGAGTCATAGAATGTTGGAATGGTATAATTCATATAAACTCCACTGTCTAAACGTACACCAGGTCCTCCCGGAGAACGATAACCTGTAATTTTACCAGGATTTGGGGCGAAATCATTAATAGGGTCTTCAGCATTAATACGACATTCAATAGCATGGCCTGAAACATTAATGTCTTTCTGTTCAAATTTAAGTTCCTTACCGCTGGCTATTCGAATTTGTTCTTTAATCAAATCAATATTTGTAACTATTTCAGTAATCGGATGTTCTACCTGGATACGGGTGTTCATCTCAAGGAAGTAGTATTTACCTGAGTCATATAGAAACTCAATAGTACCGGCACTGTTATATCCAATATATTCAGCAGCACGAACAGCACTTTCACCCATTTCTGAACGTAATTCTTCTGTCATTATTGGTGAAGGTGCT
>CAYPJH010000030.1:0-1708 GCA_964411035.1 uncultured Methanobrevibacter sp.
GTCCTCCGTATACTCGAAAAACGGCGCCTGCACCGTTTCGTCGTACTGAATGACCGCTCCCTTCTGCCCCGCCAGTCGGATCGCCTCCTCCACCGACAGGGACTGCGCCTTGGAAAGCCCCTGCACATAGGGCAGGGTGCATTTACCGACATTCAGATGAAGATATATGATGACTGTCCGGAGAAGGAAACCACGGTGCTAATGCGCAGACTGATGATGAAGATTGCGGAGCGCATAGCGGTTTCGGAGGAAGCAAGAGCATTGATAACAGGCGAATCATTGGGGCAGGTGGCGAGCCAAACCCTTGAAAGCCTTTGCGTTACCGATGATGCGGTATCGATGCCTGTTTTCAGACCTTTGATAGGTTTTGACAAGGATGAGATAATGGATTTGGCAAGGAAGATAGGCACTTACGAAACGAGCATACTCCCATATGAGGATTGCTGTACGGTTTTCGTGCCTAAACACCCGGTGACGAAGCCCGAAGTAGCCGCACTCCGTGCAAGCGAAGCGGCGGTGGATTTTGAACCGCTGATTGAAAAAGCAATTGCGGATACCGAGCTTGTGATTGCGGCAAACGAGAGGGTAAAAACCGAGGGTTAATGTTTAGCGTAAAAAGACCATGGCAAGGCTTTGGGCATAGCTGAGTGTAAAATCCGAGGGCTAATGACTAGGGTAAAGCTTAGGTAAATGTTTGGGTTATAAACCGAGGGCAAACAATTTGAACTAATGACTATATTATTAGCTTTAGGTAAACGCTGAGGATGAAACGTAGTGTATAAGCTAAAGTTGAACCCCTAGAGCTAAAGTTTAGTGCGGTTGCTTGCTCTAATTCCGTCAAAATCTTAGTGTATAAGTTTTGTCGAACGCCGAACCGGAAGATATAATATCACTGGGTATTGACTTTCGGTGTCGCTATGGTATAATGTTTATTAAAGGCTGGAGTTCCGGCTTCAGCCAAAGCTGCTTTGCAGCAAAAAATAATAGGAGGAATTCCAATGAAAACTCGCAAAGTTCTATCAATGGCACTTGCGCTCATCATGGTATTCGCTTTCGTACCCGTCGTCTCTCTCGCTGAGAATGTTGGCGATCTGGCTTTCGAAGCAACCCAGATGCGTAAGCTCGACAATGTATGGGCAGACCTCGAAGCAGCAGAAGCTGCCGCAATGAATGCAGGTGCAAGCCGCATTGAAGTTATCAATGCAGTTTACGCCGCTGCACTGAGCAATGACCTTGTTGATACGGACAGCTTCTCCGATTTCGACAAAGACGGTTTCTTCTTTACCGTTGACGGCATGTATTGTGCATACGATTACAGGCTCCGTAACGAAATCGACAAGACCGCCGCTCCCATCCCCGAGGATCAGCAGCTTGTTACCGTTAAGGGCACCGGCAACGGCACAGCTCTTAAGGATGCAGAGTCCCCCGACGTGTTCCTTATTGCTCCTTACTACGGACATGACGGAAGCTTCACCGATCAGTATAAGCGTGAAGCTCAGTCCATCGCCGATGCAACCGGCGGTGACTACACCCTCATTCAGTCCACCGCCGCAACCGGACCCGCAATCGCAGAAAACTACCTTGATAAGGGCGTTGTTATCTATGATAGCCACGGAACCCAGAGCGGTGATTCTTCTTACCTCTGCCTCACCACCAATCAGGGTATCACCCAGGAAGACTATTCCAATGGTTGGGCAGTCAATGCAGG
>CAYPJH010000031.1:0-2590 GCA_964411035.1 uncultured Methanobrevibacter sp.
ATAGATCTTGCAAATGCCTTAAATATAGCTTCTGCCTTATGATGATCATTAAAACCGTTTACAGTACCATATATGTTGATTCCGGCAGAACCTGCAAATGATTCGAAAAAATGTAAAATAATATCAGAGGTCATATCTCCAATTTTTTCATTCTTAAACTGAATATCCATATTGCAATAGCTTCTTCCACTAATATCTACTGCAACAGTAGCTACTGATTCATCCATCGGAACGATTGCATCAGCCATTCTTTTTATTCCTCTTTTATCTCCAATAGCTATGCTGAAGGCTTCTCCTAAAAGTATTCCCACATCTTCAACAGTATGGTGATCGTCAATTTCCACATCACCATTTGCCTGTATGTCCAAATCTATTCTGCTGTGTTTGGAAAATGATTCAAGCATATGATTGAAGAAGTTTACGCCAGTATCAATATTATACTGTCCTGTACCATCAAGATATAATTTAATGTTAATTTCTGTTTCTGTTGTATTTCGTGAAACATCGGCTTTTCTATTCATAATAATCAACTATTCATCAGGAGCATTTCTTATAATTGTAATGCAGTCTACAGGACATTCCATAGCACAAAGTGTGCAAACATGACAATATCTTAAATCTAAAATATGTGCTACATCATTAATTTCCCATATTTTAGCTGCTTTCGGACAAATATCATAACAATTTCCACAACCAATACATTTATCTTCATCAACATCTATTTTTAAAATAATGAATCCCCCCAAATTGTTATATTTTTAAAGTTGCAACAGCCATTGCTTTAAAACCTATATAAACTTCCTTGCCTATTGTTAGATTTAAATCTTTTTCAGCTGAAAGAGTTATATCTGAGTAAAAGTTTATTTCTCCTGTTTTAACCTTAACTCTGATAATCTCATTTTCCAGTTTCATTTCAACAATTTTTCCTTTTAGGATATTGCGGATACTTGATATTAAATCTTCCAACATGATGAAAATATTATCATAACTAATAAAAACTAAAACTTTATCTCCAACTTCATAAGACTTATTTAATGGAACATTTATTAACTGATTTTCGATTGAAAGCTTCATTATTCCTTTAGATCCATTGATTTCCGCTACTGTTGCTTCAAACTCGTTGACTTCATTATGCAGTTCCATAAGTGCATCGATTTTTTTACATTCCTTTAAAAGATTGAAACCGTCTGAAGTGAGTTTAGTACTTCCCCCTCCACCTTTACCTCCTTTAGATGTACTGACAATCTTTACACCTAACGCATCTTCTATTCTGTCAATGTAATTTAAAGCAGTCCTGTAAGATATGCCAATAGATTTAGCGGCTTCTGTAATTGAACCTGTATTTAGAATATTTTCAACCAATTCAAATTGTTTGGCAGATAATAAAAAAGAATCATCTTCCATTAATATTCTATATTCAACTCCTGCTTTTATATTAGTCATATTTTCACCTGTTTTTATAATTTAAGTAAAAATTTATTTTTATCATTTAAATAAATTATTATTAAAATTGGATTTTTACAATAAGATTTAAAAGTTTATTTAACAATTTACCGAAAGGTCCAAATTTCCCCGTAAATCCTCTTAAGGTTTCAATATCTTCTTTTTGGAAAAACTTGCATAATATCAATCCTGCCAAATAAACAACCGGACAGGCAATAATTGCAATTACAAGACCTATAATATTCTTAGGTATTATAAATGCAACAACCCCCATTATAATTGATGCTAAAAATATTTTAATTATTGGAGTGGTTGGAGGTTTAGTTTCAGTTAACTTAAATACAAAATACAGTACCGGAATCATCATTGCAAAACAGGCTATGGTTGTTGCAAGAGCTCCCCCTGCAATACCTAAAAACGGAACCATGTACCAGTTAAGAATAGCTGTTAAAACTGCCCCAAATATTAAAATATACATTGGAATTCTAGGATTGCCAATACCCTGAATAATACTTGTTGAAATTGAAAATATAGAATAAAATGTCATACCAATAGCCAATATTGCAAGTGCACTGGCTCCTGTAACATATGTTGGATTTGTAAAGTAGAATACCCTTAATGTTGGAGCTGCAAATAAAGCTATTGCAATACACATTGGGATAACAAACAGCAATGAGTACTTATAAGATTCTGAAACATACCTGTTTAACTCTCTTTTATTTCCAGAACTGAAAGCCTCTGAAGATGCCGGAAGGATTGTTGTAGCTACTGAAATAGAAATGATTAAAGGCAATCTTGAAATCGGGTCTGCGGCTGCAAAAAAACCTATGGCTTCGGAAGATAAAAATCTGCCCATAACCAAAGTACAGATATTATAAATACCCATTTCGGCAATTCCTGTAATGATTACTGGAATTGCAAATTTAATAAGCATAACAGCTAATTTTAACTCATCCTTACGGGAAAATACAAAACCCTCACTTGCAGGAGGAATATATTTTCCCATATGATTTTTAAAAAGATAAACAGCAAAAACTGAAGATGCTGCAAAACCTAAAACAGTACCCCAAAGCGCACCAATGGTAGATAGTCCTATAAGTACAAATGAAGTTGCAAAAAGAATCATACCTAACTGTTCAACAGCACG
>CAYPJH010000032.1:0-5485 GCA_964411035.1 uncultured Methanobrevibacter sp.
GTGTGTGCTTACAGAGGACCCCTAACCCTCCAGTCTAGCCACATAATATTTATGTTATAAATATTATATAAAGGTTATTGATATTAAATCATGAACTGCCAAAAACTTTTGGTGATTTTTTTGTTTTTATTTTTAATGTTAATTCAAACAGGAATCTTTTTATTATTCTAACAAAAAAAATCAAAATATAATTATAGCAAAGCATATCCAAAATTTATAAAATCTTCAAAAAAGAGTGTAAAACAACTAAAAACTTAAAAAACAACAACATCAAAAAAAAAGATATTACTGATTTATTTGACAAATTATCAATTTAAAATGACTTAATATTAAAAATATGATAGGAAAATGGTGCAAAAAATATACAAAACATTAATTCATATAAAATTCAAAATTAATTAAAGGGGAAACAATTACAAAAATATGAAAAATTCAATAATCCCCAAACACAAAATCACCAACACTTTTCCCCCCCTAAAACTTCAAAAAGCAAATTAAAAAATATCAGCAATCCCAATTTATCAAAAAATAGCCTAAATATGAAAATAACATTAATATCTCTACCTATATTCAACACATTTAAATCCCATAGAAAAAATATGAAAAATGAAATTCGAGACACTTCCGAAATCAAAAAAATATTTGGAAGAAAAAACAAAAAACCAATTTATGAAAAATGCCACCAAACATTTTATAATAAATATCTGGTAAGACACCCTAATCATAAGTTTTATTAAATATTAAATAACTATTATTATTATAAAAAAATATAGGTTTTAGATAATATGATAAAAGTTAAAGGTAAAGTTGAAAATAAAGAATATGTAGAACCTTTTTCTAAGGGAATTCTTGCACGATCACTTAGTATAACCGATATAAGCGCTGATGAGGCATATGATATTGCAACAGAAATAGAAAGAAATCTAATTGATGAAGGGATAGATATAATAGAAATATCTTCATTAACCCAAATTATCATAGATTATCTTGAAGAAAACTGTCCTGTTTTTGCTGAAAAATACAAAAAATGGAGAATAATACGAAAAACAAAAGAACCATTAATAATATTGATAGGTGGAGCTTCAGGAGTAGGTACATCATCAATGGCTTTTGAACTTGCAAGTAGAATCGGACTTAAAAATTTAATCAGCACAGATATGATACGGGAAGTAATGAGAAAGATAGTGTCAAAGGAATTAAGTCCTGTTATCCATGAATCAAGTTTCAGCGCATATAACACAATGCGAAGACATGAGGAAAATACAGATCCGATAATAGAAGGATTTATAGACCATGTTGATGTAGTAAATGTAGGTGTGGAAGCTATTATTGAAAGATCACTAAAGGAAGGTATAAGCATAATAATTGAAGGAGTTCATATAGTGCCTGGATTTATTAATAAAAAATTAATGGATAAACATAATATTGTCCAATTTACATTAACTGTTGATAATCCGGATATTCATAAAGGCCGTTTTTATTCACGCTGTCGCCAACCATGGGTCAAAAGATCACTGCAAACATATCTTGATAATTTCAGTGCAATAAGAAAAATTCAAAATTTCATGGTTCAACAGGCAAAAACCTATAACTCCCATATTATAAATAATACTGATGTAGTAAACACTATTGACATAATGATTGATGAAATTACTATAAGATATGGCGACACTCATTAAAAAAAAACATGTAATGCGAGAAATTCATTAATTCACTGATTAATAAAGTTTAATTTAAAAAAAAGTGAACAATCTTAAATATGGAATATTCTTCCAATAAAAAATTATATATAACAACAATGAAATAAAAATTTATTTCATTAATCTTATTTTAACATTTATAAAATTTTTTTAGCAAAACAATAAACTAAATTTTTTTAAACCTAAATCATTGCAGGTAACTGGTGTGGTCTTCACCATATAATATAATCATTAATGTTTAAAATTTTTGCCAAATCTTACATCTGCATTTATAAACTCAAAACTAACACAATTTAGATAACTTTATTAAACAATAATTATAAAATAAGTTATTGTATAAAATAAGAAGGATAAGAGTGCATTAAAATGAATGTTATCGCAACAAGCAGATTATGTGAAAATTTTCAAACAATAATACCTGATGAAATTTTAGATGAATTTAAAGATTTAAACACTGAAGATATTATTATAGAGTGGAGTATAAATGATAATGATGAAATTATCGTTAAACCTCGAAAAAAAAGAGACTGTGAATAAATTAAATCTTTCTATAAACACTTCAATAATTAATTATTTATTACAAACTTCTTCTTTTTCAATTTTTAAATTAATAAACTTTTTATCTTTAATTCTCAACAAACATGCCTTTTTTATATCTAAAACTGTTTTAATTTATCTCAGATATTTATTAAATAATATGTTTTTAAAATGACAATTATTGAATTATTTTATATTTAGGGATAAATATTATTTTAAGAAAAGAAAAATGAGTTAATAAGTTAAGAAAGGTTGAGGGAGTATAATTAAATATGAACGACAATATTAATCCCTCAAGATATATATTGTTATAAACTTTCATATTAATTTTTCTATTTTTTGCTATAGCTGAAAAATTAAGTTTATTTTCATTGATTATAATTTAATTATTATGATTTTAAAGAATCAGAACAGATAAAAAAATATTTTTTTAAAGAAAAAAAGTTTAGAGAATGTGTTTTATTATATCTCCATCAGAAATTATTCCAACAAGTTCTCCATCTTCAATAACTGGTAATTGGTTTAAAATTCCACTATCCTTTGTGGCCTTTTCCATTGCAATTATTGCAGATTCAATTGTGTCTTCCGGGGAGATACAAAAAACATCTTTCACCATAATAGTTTTGACCTGAGTTCCGAGCTCGTAATTATCTAAAATGAGATTATGACCCAAATCTGTTGCAGTTATAATTCCAATCACTGATTCATTTTCATCAATAACTGGCATAGCACTTATTTTAAATTTCATCAATTTTTCAAATGCGAATACTACATCCATTTCTGGATCCACTGTTATTACATCTTTTGTCATAATCTTTCTAACCTTAGTTGAAAGCATTGAAACTCCTCCTTTTTAATATTCTTTGACAAATATCTTTGACTAAACAATATCTATTGGGTTCGATATATTAAAATATATCTAATATAACCTATTATGTGTTCTAGTAAATATATTTTGCCATTTAATTCTATTACATATCTACTTTATTACAAAACTATTTTAATTTAGAAAACATTACAATATATAATATCCGTTAAAATTCAAAATTTATAGCTTAAATCAAAAATTAAGCTTTAAAATTAAGTTTTAGATAATATTATTATACTTTTGGCAGCCGATTATATTAAAAAAAAATTCTTATTTAAACAGCATATACTATTTTAAAAAAACATTTACATCTTTTTAAATTACAACAATACACCATGCAATCTGCAATTCAGATAAAATAGAACTAAATGCTTTTTATCTTAAAATTATTGAATATTAGAAAATATACTCCTTTATAATTAGTAAAAATCCCCTATTTAAAAACAAGTAAATTAATATACTAGTTATTAATAAAGTAGTAAATGAGAATGTCTATTATTTATCTCAAAATCCTAAATCTTAATTCCAGGCATTCTCATTTTTCATTTATTATTTTTTCAAAATTCATTGAACTAAAAGTTACAGTTGAAATATATGTCTTTTAAACATATTATATCAACAGCAAATATATATTTTACAAAAAGAAGACAGTATATATTATGCAGACTCTGAACTTTTTTGAATAAATACTCTTAAAATTACCTGAAAATCAAAAAATACTTGTTAAAATATACTATTAAATTGATTTATAATAATTCAACATACTCAAAAAAAATGTAATTTGATGAAAAATAAGATTAAATTATCTTACTTTTACTTTTTAAAACTTTTTCAAATGTATTTAATTCCAATATACCCTCATCCACTTTTTTAAGTAAATCTAAATCAAGAGTACCTTCACCTAATGGAATATGCTGATCCTTAACTCCATCATTATCATTTAAATGAAAATAACAAATATTTTTTAAATCAAAAAAATCGGCACAGTCCACACAGGTATTGGCATGGCCAGTATCAATTGTTAACATACAGCCTGTTTGACTGGATATCTCCTCAAGCTCATCAATTCTGTTTGCAAGAAAAGAAAACCTTGAAGGCATATTTTCAACTGATATTATGACATTGTTAGAGTAGTCTATTAATTCACCAACACTTTCAATACATAGTTCAATTGCTATTTTACGTAATTTTTCATCGTTTCTACCAATCTTGCCCGGATGAATTGTAATGGCTTTAGCATTAATACTTTCTGCAAAATCAATTGTCTGTTTCATTTGATTAAGGGTTTCTTTTCTTATTCCTTGGTTAATACTTGCAATATTCAAATCTACTGTTGGACCATGCACATTAACATCAAAATTCTTAAGATTTTCCAGGGAGTTTGAGAAAAATGGTCCTTCAGCAAGCAGTTCAATCATGTCAAAATCATATTTTTTAGCGATTTCTATTATTTCACTATTACTTTTTCTAAATAATGCAAGTGTTGAAAATCCTAATTTCATATCTTATATATTTAATTGTAAGTGAAAATAAATGTTATTAGTATAATGTTGACTGATAATCTTTTGACGGAAATTCATGTAAATATTCAAATATTTTATTCATATCTATTTCAAACCCGCTGCTTTTCAATAGTTTCATCAGATGTCTATGGTTCCTGCTTTTAAGAAAATATCTATCTCCATATGTTTCAACATATTTCTCCTTTAAATGATGAGGTAATTTTGAATAGAAGTATTCCCTATTTCCTTCACGAAGAGTCATTCCAATTCCAGGACATATTATTCCATAAACATTTGCATCTCTACAATAATTAAGAATGCCTTTGATATTTTCTTCGCTATCATTAATAAATGGCAATAATGGTGTTAGCCAGACAACAGTTGGAATTCCTTCAGAATCAAGTTTTTTAAGCACTTCAAATCTTTCGTAAGTTGTACAGACATTAGGTTCTATTTTTCTACATAACTCTTCATCATATGTTGTTAAAGTCATCTGAATAACTGTTTTTGATTTTTCATTAATCTTTTTAAGCAAATCAAGGTCTCTTAAAATCAGCTTTGATTTAGTTATGCATGTAAATCCAAAACCATAACGGTAAATTAGTTTTAATGCATTTTGAGTGTATTTTAAACGTTTTTCAATTGGCATGTATGGATCAGACATTGATCCGGTTCCAATCATACACTTCTTTCTTGTTTGTAATGCTTTTTTAAGTAAAATAAGTGAGTTTTGTTTAACTTCAATATCTTCAAACTTATGGTTCATGTTATAAACTTTACTTCGGCTATCACAGTAAATACAACCGTGTGTACAACCCCTGTAAATGTTCATTCCATTATTTGAAGATAATATGCTTTTAACATTTTTATAGTGCATG
>CAYPJH010000033.1:0-1813 GCA_964411035.1 uncultured Methanobrevibacter sp.
GGTTACAGAAGAGTCCCAACCTGCCTTTAGGCCTGGCGGGTTGGGACTATATTGCCAGTTGACACATCATCGGTCATATGAGGTTTTTGTGCGGTTTTCCCAAAAATGACGCAGAATTGAAGGTCGTTTGCAGGTTTTCATGCGGTTTTCCCGTGTTGGGAGGCCCGAAACACCCTGTTTTGGGCTCTCGGAGGCTTCCGCGGCTGTCGCCAATCAAACCCATCACCTTCGCCATCTCTATCGCCCCAGGTCAGAGGCTCGCCTGTTAAGACACGAAATTTGTTAGGCATGCGACACTCGGGAAAACCGTGCAAAAACCTCATATGACCGATGATGTGTCAACTGGCAAAATAGTCCCAACCCGCCAGGCCTAAAGGCAGGTTGGGACTCTTCTGTAACCATTGCCTTGCAGCCACGACGTGTTTTCTAACGTCAAGCACTGTTGAACAGTCTCAAATCCGCGTGTCGCTTCAGGAAAGTATCCCAATTGGTTGCCGCATATAGATGCTTTCGGCCAGGTGGTGCCACTTCAAAATATGTATTCTGCAAACGCACGCGACCTTAAAGGTTGTGCATAGGTTATATCGTGGATCACCCCAGCGCCATCGACCGCAAGACTTTGGTTCAGGCTATTTCAGCGAAGCTAAAACAAGCTTCGTGACACTGCAAGTATCAGGCTGCTGGTTCTATGGCGATCCAATAGATCCATTCAGCTAATTCACGGGCTAAAGCAACTTTTATTTTGTTGTTGTTAAGCCCTTTGTCTTGTAAATACTTCCGCCTTCTATAGAGTCTGTTGGCGCATTTCTCTGCTTTATGGCGTATGTTTTCCGGTACTTGATTGTTATCCAAACAACAGCTTGTACGAGGCTTAGAATAAATGTTTACCGTCTCTATCAACAACTTCCTCAAGTTGGCATTTCCGCATTTTGCAATGGATCCAAATGAAGTCTTTTTACCTGAAGAATTCTCTGATGGCACTAATCCTAAGAAAGCGGCAAAAGCTGATCCTTTAGAAAAACGGTTGAAGTCGTAAACCTCGCAGATAAGGGAAAATGCGGTGATGCGACCGATGCCATGGATGGCGCACAGATAGGCCGCCAGCGTGCTTAAATGTTTTGAGCTTTTGATAATGGATTCAATCTGGTCCTCTATGACACGCAGCTCTTCTTCTAGCCACAATACCGCTCTCATCTTTCTTTGGAATACAAACGTATCAGCCGGCTCTTCAAACTCATAGCTTCGAGCCCATTTTTTGAAAGTCTTAGTCCATTTTCGCTTGGTGAGCGTGTACTCAGTTGCTGTCATTAACAAAAATGACGATACTCTTTGTTTTGCTCTTTTCAAATCCGAAGCTATCTGTGCTCGAAGGCGGGACAGGTGACATAGACTTTCTTCTTGTTTAGATGGTATATAGACCTGGCGTACTGACCCTGCTGCTAGCATTCGAGAAAGCCACTCAGCATCTACTCTATCGTTTTTCTTTCTGTCGCTACGTTTGGGAAGCTTAGAAGGAGCCACAACTACACACTCGATATTTTCTTCATTCAGTGCTCTTGCTAAGTTGAACCCAGTAGGACCTGCTTCATAGCAACAACGTAGTGGCTCAGGAAAGTTCTGCTTCTTGATCCAGTTGATCAATTGGTTCGGGTCTTGGGATAGCGTTGTCTCGACAACTTCACCAGATTTATCTATCAAGGCACAAACACTGTTTTTCTTTGAATGTGTATCGATGCCAATACTGGTAGAATACTTCATAAGGAGCCTCCTTAGCTTTGTATGTGGTAATCAACCACCGTTGTTGTTGATACAA
>CAYPJH010000034.1:0-7744 GCA_964411035.1 uncultured Methanobrevibacter sp.
AGCTATTGAACCTACTTTGGAATATAATACCTATGAAAAATTCAAAGATGATTTTGATATCTCACAATCAAATTTTATAGCTAAACAAAGAGCTATTAAAACGGATGAAGAAATTTGCAACATTGAAAAAGCAACTGAAATTGCACAAAAATCATTTAAACAGATTAATATCATGGAAAAGCATAATGATGGTAGTCGTGAAGATATTGTAGCTTATGAGCTTGGAAAATTCATGCGAGAAAATGGTGCAAGCGGGGAGTCATTTGACACTATAGTTACAAGTGGGGCTAATTCAAGTCTTCCTCATGCGGTTCCAACAGAAAATAAACTTTCAAATCCTGTTTTAATAGATTGGGGTGTGAAGTATAAGGGTTATTGTTCAGATAACACCCGAACAATGGTATACACAGAAAAAGAACATGAAATTTTTGATATTGTAGCTGAAGCCCATAACAAGGCAATTAAGAAAATCAGGCCTGGAATAAAATGTTGTGAAATTGATAAGGCAGCTAGAGATATTATTTCTGATTATGGTTATGGAGATAATTTTATCCATTCTACAGGCCATAGTTTAGGTTTAGATATTCATGAAACACCATCATTTTCAACAAGAGACGAAACAACCATTGAAAAGGGTATGGTAATGACAGTGGAACCTGGAATTTATCTTGAAGGAAATTTTGGAGTTCGTCTTGAAGATACTGTTGTTATTGATAATAAAGCAACAATTTTAGGTAAATTGCCACTTTACATTGAATAATTGTTGTTGTTTAGAACTAAGGAGTTTATATGCTTTGTTGGTTTATAACAATACATGGAACTTAAAATTATTTCATCATTAGCAATATTTTTAGAAAATAAAATACCTGAAAAGTATTTGTCTAAATTTGAGGAAGTATTGATTTCAGCAAGTATTTTTACAAATCCATGTAAAATTTTATCTTTTTTTATTATTTTATTTTTAATTACTGAGTTTATAGCATTGATTATAATTACAGGTTTTAATGCTCCAACAATACTTGTCTGCATTCCTTTTATATTTATTTTAGTGTTTTTTATTTTTATTTTAATAAGACAGGAAAAAAGAGTTTCTGAGATTGAAAAATCAGCACCTGACTTTTTAAGACAGCTATCTTCTATTTTAAAGGTAGGGTTAAGTTTTGAGAGTGCAATGGAAGATATGTCCAATTATGGTTCAGGACCATTATATGACGAGATGAGAAGGACATTGCTTGAGATAAAAATGGGAAAAAACTTTGATAAAGCATGGATTGCAATGTGCAGGAGATTAAAATCAAAAGAAATTGAAAGAGTATTTGTTATTATATTGGAGGGACGTAAAAGCGGTGGAAGTATTGCTGATGTTATAATGGAAATATCCAATGATTTAAGAGATGTTTTAGCTCTTAAAAGAGAAAGAAAATCATCAGTCATGATGGCGGTAATGTTTTTGATAATTTCCGCAGTTATTGCAAGTCCATTTTCATTAGGTATGATAACAGTTTATGGGGAGTTTATGGAAAGCTTTGGAAAAACTTCAGAAGTTATTGCAATAGCACCACTTGCAGGAGAGCTTTATTTATTGATCCATTCATTTTTAGTAGGTTTAATTATAAGTGTTATATTGTATGGTGATTTTAAAAAGGGAATTAAATTTTCAATACCTTTAGTTTTAGTTTCATATATGATTTTTTATATAATATCAAATTTTGCAGGTCAACTATTGTTTGCAGGGTGATAAAATGGATAAGAATGGGCAAGCGGCAGCAGAATTAATTTTAATTATTGGAGGCATTATTGTAATTGTTATGATTGGATTAATATTTTATAGAAATTATGTTGGTGATTTATCAAAAAGTATTGAAAACAGTGAACTTAAATCACTTAATAATAAATTAAATGAAATAGAAAGTTATTTTCACTAAACATTAATATAAGGTGATAAAAGTGGATATGTTAATTAATGGCCAACATGTATCAGATAATGATTTACATGAAGTTATTAACCCATATAATGGGGAAGTAATAGACACAGTGCCTATTTCTCATTTAAACAATGTAAATTTAGCTATTGATTCAGCAGTAAATGCAAAATCAAAAATTCAAGATTTTTCAGCATTCAAAGTATCTAATAAGCTATATTCTGTTCATGATGAGCTTAAAAATCATAAAAAAGAATTTGCCAAACTTTTAACAAAGGAAGTTGGTAAACCTATTAAAGAATCCATAGTGGAAGTTGAAAGGTCAATTGAAACATTAAAATTGGCTGCAGAAGAATCTAAAAGAATTTATGGTGAATCAATACCTTTAGATGGGGGTCTTAATGGAAAAGGATTTTTTGCATTTACACAAAGAATTCCTTTAGGTGTGGTGGGAGCAATAACTCCATTTAATTATCCATTAAATTTATCAATTCATAAGATAGCTCCAGCTATAGCATGTAAAAATACTGTTGTAGTAAAACCGCCATTAGACGCACCGTTAACCGTTTTAAAGTTTGCAGAATTGTTGGATGAAGAATTTCCAGATGGCGTAATAAATGCAGTTACCGGTTACGGTAGTGAAGTAGGTGATGCTATTGTAGCATCTGACGATGTTGATAAAATATCATTTACAGGCAGCGTATCTACTGGGTTGTTAATTGCAAACAGAGCAGGTATGAAAAAAATAACATTGGAATTAGGTGGAAATGATCCTCTATTGGTATTGGAAGATGCAAACATTGATGAAGCTGTATTGGGGGTTATAAGAGGAGCATATTTAAATGCAGGTCAAGTTTGTATGGGTGTTAAACGAATAATAGTTGATGAATCAATAGCTGATGAATTTGCAGATAAATTAACTAAAGAAACTAAAAAACTTAAAATTGGAAATCCTATGAGTAAGGATACAGACATTGGTCCATTAATAAGCGAAAAAGCAGCTATTATGGTTGAAGAATCAGTAGATAATGCAATTAAAGACGGTGCAGAAATTTTAACTGGAGGTAAAAGAGATAATGCGTTTTACACACCAACAGTTATTGACAGAGTATCTGAAGATATGGATTTAGTTGTATCTGAAACTTTTGGCCCTATTGCTCCTATTATTAGAGTAAAATCTATTGATGAAGCTATAAATGTGGCAAATAATACGGATTATGGACTACAGGCAGGAGTTTTTACTGAAAACCTTAAATATGCACTTCGATGTGCTAATGAAATTGAAGCAGGTTCTGTATTTGTAAATAAACAATCTACTTTCAGAACGGATAATATGCCTTTTGGAGGTTTTAAGAATAGTGGGATTGGGAAAGAAGGTATAAAATACGCTGTTGAAGATATGACAAAAACAAAGTTGATTGGATTAAATTTAAGATAATTTATTTCTTTAAATAATTTTCAACTAAATTTCGAGTTTCATTCAGTGATTCCATTGGAATTCCTTTAGGCATTTTGCCTAATTCTCCATCAACTTCCTTTAAAATATTACCATTCATTCCTAGAAACATTCCTTCACTAGTTATGTCCATAAAGCTTTGAGGAGGTAAAAGGGAAACTCCTACTTTATTTCCTTCTTTTACTTTAATGTCGTTAGTAACAACTGTAATTGCTTTATTGCCGATGTTCACATTACAGACCATTAAGGAGTCAGCAGAAGGATGTTTCATAACACTCATAATTTCCCCAACTTTAATATCAATGCCGATAATTGGATCATTTATAGGGCCAAGTGCTAAACGATTTTTAAGACCTAGAATTGAATCTAAAAAGAATTTAACTTTAGCTATATTTTCTATGGTTTTATTACGGTCTTCTTTAGGAGCTGCATTTAAAAATTTTTTATTCCAATCGTCACCCCCCAAATATTCAATTATCTTTAATGCCTTTTCTTCTAAGTTAGTTACATCAGGGGAGTTTGGAAGATCATTTCCTTCAAGATAAGAGTAAAGTAATGATTGAAAATCACTATTCATTGTTTTTGCCATATCAATAGCCATTTTTTTATTCCAATTTCCTCTAAAAGAAGCGGTTGGAATTAGATTTAAATAATTTTCACGAGCTTCATTTGCAACTAAAATCCGATAATCTTTACTGGTATCCCACAAGATATAATCTCCTTTTGTTTAATTATGTTAATTTATGTTTTTTTAAATTTATAAATTTTTAGTGTTGATATGTTTATTAATAATCCTGTTTCATTTTAAGTTGATTTATGGCCGATATGGTATTATTGTTGGTTCTTGATAGGTAAACTTAAATCATGTTTTTTTAAGTGTCAATAGCTTTAACATAAACTATTTATATTAACAGAACAAATAAAATATATTAATTTCAATTAAAATATTAATCTAGATAGGATAATGTTTATTTAAATTTATTAGTAGGTGTTTACAATGGTTAAAGTTTCAAGTTTATATGATTTAGATATTTATACAATTACAGGACAGTATGTAGGTCGTGTTGCAGATGTTGTTCTCAATATTAGGTTAGGTACAATCTCAAAATTGCAAGTTAGAGCAATAGAACCTGAGAAAAAAGAAATGGGAATTAGAAGTTTATTTACTTCTGGTTTTATGAGAATGCCTGAGGAAAAAGAGGAAGTAAGAACTTTTAAAGATAATCTATTAAAAATAGAATTTGATAAAGTTCAAGCTATTGGAGATATAATGTTAATAAATCCAAGAGACATTAAAAAAGTAAATCCAGAACCACCAATTCCTGAACCTGTAACACCTAAAGATAATCATAAACAAAAAAGACCGGAAAAACACAGAGTTAAAGCTGAAAAAATATAGCTTTAACTACCTTTTATTATTTTTTTTATACATTTTTTTAATTTTTGTGATTTTATGAAAGTTGGAATAATTGGTTGTGGAGCTATTGCTAATATAATTGTAAACAATATTGGTGCAGATAGCGGCATTAACATTTCTTATTTTTTTGATAATGATGTAGAACGAGCAGAAAATCTTGCAAATATTGCTGGCGGAGTGGCCATTCTTAATTTTGAAGAAATGTTGGACAAAGTAGATTTAGTATTAGAATGCGCTTCACCGGATTCTGTTAAAGAATATGCTCCAGTAACTCTTGAACATGGAATTGATATGATAATAATGAGTATTGGAGCTATGATGGATAAAAAATTTTATTCATTAGTTTTAAAAATAGCTAAACAGAACAATGCTAAAATACATCTTCCATCAGGGGCTGTAGTGGGACTTGATGGTATTAAAGCTGTTGCAGATTTTAATCTTGAAACTGTTAGTCTGGTAACTCGCAAATCTCCAAAATCATTAGGTAAAGATATTGATAAACAAGAAGTTTTATTTGAAGGTAAAGCTTCTGAAGCTGTTAAAGAGTTCCCGTTAAATATAAATGTGGCTGCAACCATTAGTCTTGCCTGCAATATGGATATTGATGTTAAAATAATTGTGGACCCTAATGTAGATAGAAATGTTCATGAAATTACGGTTAAAGGAGATTTCGGTGAATTCAAGACTAGAACTATGAATTTTCCATGTGCCACCAATCCAAAAACAAGTATGCTTGCAGCATTATCTGCAATTAAATTACTTAAAAGTTTTAATGAAACAATTACTGTTGGAATTTAAAATGAAAGATTATGAAATTTATTCTGATTTAAAGATTCCTAAAGCATCCAATATTATTTTAAGGCTTGATGGTAGAAGTTTTCATACATTTGCCAATAAAACAAATTTAAATAAGCCATATGATGAAAATTTTCTAAATCTTATGGTTGATGTAGGAACTGATCTTTTAAAAGAATTTTCTCCATTATTTGTTTACATATTTTCAGATGAGATTAGTATTCTTTTAGATAAAGTTCCATTTAATAGGCGTTTGGAGAAGATAATTTCATTAATTGCTAGTTTTACTTCAAGTTCATTTACTTTTAATTATCCAAAGTATTTTAATATTCCTTTATATAAGCCAATAGCATTTGACAGTAGGGCAATATTGGTTGATAAGGATAATATTGGCCAATATTTTAAATGGCGTCAAGATGAAGCATGGAGAAACTGTGTTAATGCTTATGGTATTGATTTTTTAAAATCAAAGTTTTCATCTAAGGAAGCAAATGAAAAAATTAAAGGATTAAAAAATGAAGATATTCATGAAATGTTATTTAAACACGGAATAAACCTTAATGATGTTGATAATTGGAAAAAAAGAGGAATAGCAATTTATAAGAAACAAAAAGTTTCCCAAGGTTTCAATAAAAAAGATAATTGTGAAAATATATCTTATAAGAACCATATTTACAAAGATTTTAATCTCCCGATTTTTTCAGATAACTTTTTAAATAATATTGGTATACTTTAAGTAGTGTGATAATATGTCCTTTATTTCAAAAATATTTAAGAGTAGTGAAAATAATTTTAATGAAGTAAGAATTGATCGTGAAGTTCTTGATTCTGTTATTTATTATTCTAATGAAGCTTTTCCAAATGAGTTTTTAGCTCTTTTTGATGGAAAAATCATAGACGAAATATTATATATCACTGGATTAATATTCCTGCCTGGAGAAACTGGACATACTGGAGCTGTTTTTCGCAGTGATATGGTTCCACCTACATTAAAATATTGGGGGTCAGTTCACTGTCATCCAGGACCAAGTGCTTCACCTTCAGATGCGGATTTAAACACTTTTTCTAAACATGGTGTATTTCATATGATAGTTTGTTTGCCATATAGTATTGAAACATTTAAAGCATATGATAAATATGGATCTCCAATGACATATACAATTGGAGATTATAGCTATTTAACTGATGATGAATATGATTTCTTTGATGAAGATGATGTATTAAAAGACGGAGAAGTTATAGAACCTGGATTTTTTGATGAAGAGGATGATGAATTCTTTAAACAGGATGAAGAATCAGAAAATAATAGATTTTTCATAACATGGAATAAAAAATATTAAAGTAAAAAAAAATTTTGTGGTTTGTTAGTTAATTATTAGTTTAAAAATAAAAAGATGGTGAAATGAATTATTATGTTTATAATTCAAGACCTATTGCTTCATAAACATTTTCAATTTCTTGGATTTCTTTTATGACATTTTTTGGAATTTCTTTATCTAAAGTAAGAATCATAATAGCTTTTCCATTTTCTTCTTCTCTTCCAACTTGCATAATTCCAATGTTCACACCATGTTCTCCAAGTTTAGTTCCGATTTTACCAATACTTCCAGGAATATCTTCATATTTAGCAATGAACATATGGCCTTCAGGTTTTACATCAACCCAATAATCATTTACTTTTAAAATTTTAGGGTCATGTAATGTAGTACCTTCAGCAGATAATGTTTCTTTATCTGTTTTTGCTGTTACTTTAATTAATGAACCATATCCTTTTGCATTATCTTTTCTACCTTCAACAATGCTTATTCCTCTTTCTTTTGCAATTAATGGTGCGTTAACTGCATTTACTGGTGAACTTAAATAAGGATTTATTAATCCTTGAAGAATAGTTCTTGTTAAAATTTCAATATTATCTATTTCAGATAATTCTCCAGCATAAACAACTTGTATTTCTTTAATTTTACCGTTTACTGCTTGTGAAATAAAACTTCCTAATTTATCACATAAATCAACATATGGTGCTAATTTTTTATAGGTATTATTGTCAATACGAGGCATGTTTAAAACATTTTGAGGTGTGCCTCCTTTTGATAATTCAATAATTTCATCAGCTACAATAATTGCTGCATCTCTTTGAGCTTCTTTTGTAGATGC
>CAYPJH010000035.1:0-5572 GCA_964411035.1 uncultured Methanobrevibacter sp.
CTATTGAAGATGCTTCTAAAAAAGCAGACATTATTCACATTTTACTTCCAGATGAAATCCAGGAAAAAGTATACAATGAACAAATTGCACCTTATGTTGAAAGTGGAAATACAATTTCATTCTCCCATGGTTACAATATTCACTTTGGCTTAATTAAACCAGGCGAAGATGTAAACATAGTAATGTTTGCACCAAAAGGACCAGGTTCAATGGTTAGAAGAACCTATGAAGAAGGATTCGGTATTCCTGGTTTAGTAGCTGTAGAACAAGATGCAACCGGTGATGCTTTACAGATTGCTTTAGGAATGGCAAAAGATACTGGCCTTACTAAAGCAGGTGTTTTAGAAACTACATTTAAAGAAGAAACTGAAACTGATCTTTTCGGTGAACAAGCTGTTCTTTGTGGTGGAATCACTGAATTAATCAACTCCGGTTTCCAAACATTAGTTGAAGCAGGTTATCAACCTGAAATCGCATACTTCGAAACCTGTCATGAAGTAAAACTTATTGTTGATTTAATTTATGAAAAAGGATTTGGAGGAATGTGGGAAGATGTAAGTAACACTGCTGAATATGGTGGATTAACTAGAAGAGAAAGTGTTATTACTCAAGAAGCTAAAGACGGTATGAAACAAGTTTTAAAAGAAATCCAAGATGGTACATTTAAAAAACAATGGGCTGATGAAAACAAAACCGATGGTGCAAACTTAAAAGAAATGAGAAGTGCCGAAGCTCAAGAACAAATTGAAATTGTTGGTACCAGACTTAGAAAAGCTTGCGGATTACAAAAAGATGATTAAATTTACTTTTAATCATTTTCAACTTTTTTTTATTAATAGCTACTTATAAAAAGTATTATTTTTATATATATTTATCATGTTTATTGGAATGGATCATGGAACTACAGGTATCTCTTTTTGTATAATGTCTGTAGATGGAAAAGTTTTAGATGTTTTTAAGATAGGTAGAGAAGAAAGTAAACAGGGAAAAGTGTCTGCTTTAGAAGAACTATCTAAAAGAATTGATTTAAGTGAAGTAAAGTTAATGGCCCTTACCTATGCAATGGGCGATGGTTTCAATAAAATTCTTCCAATCGATAAAGTTAAGGACAGAGGCATTCTTTCCATTAATGGTGCCGGAAAAGTTACCGGCGGAGGAACATCTGTTTTCAGTGAACTTGCATTATCCGACCTTCCTATAATTATGATTCCGGGTCTTCACAAAGACTCTTCCTGTCTTGATGAACTGTTCAGGGCTGCTTATTCACATCAGGCCAGTTCTGAGAAGGTAAGCATATGCTATAATGCACTTTTGGAAACTGGATGGAAAAACATGGTAGTAGCAGATATCAGTTCTAACAGCGTTGATATTTTAATACAGGATGGAAAAATCAGAGGAGCCTTAGATGCCTGTATCGGAGCTATGGGTGTTGTTCATGGACCATTGGACTTACAGATGATTAGAGACATTGATGAAGGTATGAGAACTGCCAATGAATGTTTTTCACATGCAGGTGCAGTTAAAATTGCAGGTATTGAAGGTAAAGTAGCTAATATGCGGGAAGAACTTTATAAAAGATATGAATCCGGTGATGAACAGGCCATTTTAGCTGTTGATACTTTAGTCATGACTGTAGCTATGGAGATTGCAGGTTTAATCGAAGTATCTGAGGGAATTGACGGCATTGTTCTTACAGGGTCTGTTGGATCTACAACTTCTCCTTTTGATTTTAATAAGGAAATTAACAGATATTTAAAAAACAAGTATTCAATTAAAGTAATTTCTAAAGAATCTGGAGCTATTGGTGCTGCACAGATTGCTTTAGATGTTTATAAAGGTAAGAAAAATATTTTAGGTATTCCTGTGGAATTTTAGTTTTCTTTTAAGGATACAAAATTCACTTCTCCACCTTTTAATGCTAGAATGTTTCCATCTTCATCTTCAATAATGGAATTTAGATAGTTATCTATTGAAATAAGTTTTCCTTCATATTCTTCATTGTTTCTAAGTCCTACAATAACTTGCTCTCCTTTAAATTTTAGGAAATCTTTGTTCACATCAATTTCATTATTTTCCATAATTTCAATCCTTTAATATTTTCATTTAATAGTTATGTTTTTTATTATTATTATACTTTATTTTATTG
Organism: uncultured Methanobrevibacter sp.; assembly: GCA_964411035.1. GTDB lineage: Archaea > Methanobacteriota > Methanobacteria > Methanobacteriales > Methanobacteriaceae > Methanocatella. The sequence continues at coordinate 2,147 of CAYPJH010000035.1, forward strand.
TTTGGATTATAATTTCACTTTAAATAAAACTTTTAAGGCTTTTATAATATTATTTAGTTGTTTTAATAGATTTTAACCTTTTTATTATTGTTTTCATATTTTATATTCTACTTCATCTGTTTATATGCTTTAAAATGTTTTTTTCAATTTTTTTATTTTTTCTGCCATGTTTGTTCATGAAACAAATGATTCCTGCTTTACATTGTTTAGCGCAGTCATAGATAAAGGGCAGGTTTTAAGTATGAGATATTTTAAAATTTAAAAGTCCGGGAAATATTTAAGTTGCCTGCAAGACCAATAATCTTTTTAATAGTATTTAACATAATATATAAAAGAGGTTGTAACATGGCTGTTAATCAATTAGAAAGTAATTTAGAAGCTATTACTAGAACTATAGCTCATTTAAAACAGGCAGGCTGTAGTGATGAGAAAAAATTAAATGAATTAAGGGAAGAAAGGGATAAAATTTTAAGTGATCTTAAAATACTCTAATCTTCTAACCATTTTTTTAATAATTCCTTATTTCCTGTCTGATCTATTTTTAAGGGAGTTAATGTTGTTTTATTTTCATGAATTAATGCATTGCCGTCAGTTCCCTTTTCTTTAAACTCACATTGTTCTCCAGCTATCCAATAATAAGGTTTTCCACGTGGGTCCTGTCTTTTTTCAATAATTGGCATATACATTCTATTTCCAAGGCTGACAATTTCAAATTCATCATTTACAGGATTTGATGGTATGTTTAAATTTAACAAATCACAGTCTTCAGGCATTCCTTTTTTCAAGACATGCTTAACAAGCTTTTTAAGCATTTTTTTAGCAAAACTGAAATCAACATTTACTGATCCGTTTTCAAATTTGACATCGTCACTGGTTACTGTTTGAGAAATTGCTATTGTTGGAATGTTAAAGCTTGCAGCTTCAATAGCCGCACCAATGGTTCCTGATGTTGTAAGTTCAGATTTGCCAATATTAAAACCGGTATTTATGCCTGAAATCATTATATCCGGTTTTTCTTCCATGATTTTGAAAAGTCCCATTGTCACGGCATCTGTTGGGGTTCCGCTTACGCCGTATCCTATACTTCCATCTTTCAGCAGTGTCTGGTTAATCCGTAAAGGTTCGTAAAGGGTTAATGCATGTCCAATTCCGCTTTGCTGAATTTCAGGTGCTACGACTGTAACATCACATATGTCTTCTATTGCCTGTTTTGCAGATAATATTCCGGTTGCATGTATTCCATCATCATTACTAATTAATGCTTTCATACTGTTAATCTATAATTTTAATTTATTTTATTATTTTCTGATAATTATTTTCAGTAATAAAGTTTAATAACAATTATTTAAAAATATATAATAAACTTAATTTTATAAAAGGTGGAAATTTGGAAAAGCCCCAATTGATTAATTTTATAGCAAAAGTAATGGAAAACTCAGGTTTTAAGGTTTATAAAAATTTTAAAACTTCACAGCATATGATTGATATTTATTCCGTTCTTCCAACTACTTTTGGCGATTTTGGGGTTGTTGTTGAATGTAACAACTATGATAAAGATTTTCCAGTCAGCATAGAAACTTTAAAGCATGTTGAAAAAGTCGGCATTAGCATTAAAGCATCTAAAGTCGTTATTATAACTTCTTCTTATTTTACAGAACAAGCAACCAATTATGCTCTTAAAAAGAATATAAAACTTGTTGACAGATCAGATTTACTTGGACTTGCTAAAAGATACCAGGAAGACAACTTCATATTGGACAGGGAAGATTACTCTGATGAGGATTATTATGGAGATTCTGATGATATTGATTATGAGGAAGAGGGTTATGGTGACTATTATGTTGATGATGATTTTGAGTATTATGATTATGATGATTATGTGTATGAGGATTATTATGTTGAATCTCAAAGGAAAAGCCATCCTGCAATATATCAGAATTCCCTTTATAGAAGGGAGTATGAGTATGAAGAAGATGCAGGAATATTTTCTTCTATCAAATCTCGTTTAGATGGATATATCGGTCTTTCAAATAATAAAAAAGATAGTTATTCATCCAGAAGCAGTTATCCGGTCAATAGTCTTTACAGGCAAAATTCCAACCTTCCGGCTGTCAGCAAATCTTCCCATTCACTTGATTCCAATAATTCCTCTTTAAATGTATCCCGAAGTACTTTTACTAGAATTAAACCTTACTTAACCAACCCTATAGTTTTAATTATTTTAGTTGTTGCAATTACATGGCTATTGTCCTTTATTGGTGGAACTGTTTTAAAAATAGATCATGTTGTTATCAGTACTTTGCAGATTCTAATTTCATTAGTCTTGTCTTATGGACTTTCCTATTTCTTCGGGGATAAATCTGAAGCTGTTATTATTCGCGGAACAGTTATTTTCTTTGTTTCATTAATTATCCTAATAATTTTAGTATTACTATAAACTTTATTTTTTAATATTTAAAATTATTAAAAACACTCCTAACAGGTAAAATATCCAAATCATAATGTCAGTAGGTCCGGTTTCTATCCAGATTAATGTATGGACCAATATTATGCTGTATATTCCTATTGCAATTCCTTTTTTAGATATGGCTATTTTATGTATTAATTTTAGAAAAGCCCCTAAAAACAGCATCTGAATAGATAATCCTATTATGCCAAAATCGAGATATACAGGTCCGAACAGTGTTGATGTAAGACAGACATTATCTGTCAACACATAATTTCCGATAAATGTTCTGGGACTTCCAGATGAAAAAACCATTGACAATATATGGCCGTGAGTAGTTCCGGCTAAATGAATTATCCTTTCAAAAACTTCTAAGGTAAAACCGGCCCTGTAAAAGACTAATTCAATAGGGTTTAACATCCAATGCTGATTTGCAATTGATTGGGAGGCAATGTATCCGATGGATACGGCTCCAAACAGTATTAAACAAATAAAAATTATTCCTGATGTTCTGCTGATTTTTTTAAGATAATACATGGTTATAAATACACTTCCAAGAACTCCAATTACTGATGTTCTATAACCATTAAGACCATAGATAACCGCTCCAATCAAAACAAGTATCAAATATCTTTTTTTATAATTGCGGGCAAGCAAAATATTGATTGAAGGCAAGAATAAAAGATAGGAAACTCTCCAAAGCATTGTTGTTGCATTGCTTTTTAAAACACTGTCAAATAGGGGAATCCCTCCAAGCAAAACCAAATTTAAGCACTGTAATGCAATTCCTATTAAAACAATGGTTAAAACAACCTTTTCACTTAACAGCTCATCAATTCCTAGCTTTCGGGTGTTTATTTTAACTTTATATTTTACAATTGCAGCACCGGCCATAAAAAGAATAACAGAATAAATCACAACAAGAATTACTTCTAAATCCAAAGGATCTTCAAACCGATAGTTAAATGAACCGATATAGC
>CAYPJH010000036.1:0-2476 GCA_964411035.1 uncultured Methanobrevibacter sp.
CACAGCAGCTCCAGCAATGTCCATGGTGGATAATTGCCATGAGGGAAACAGGTAGGTAACCAACGAAGGTGGAATAATGCTTTAAGAAAGTATGAAAACGTCAGAAGGTGATACCAATGTTATATCAGCAAGTAAACAAAAATTTCCCAATATTTCCCTAAAACTCCACCACTTGACAGCATACAAGATGTCCAATTTCTTCCTGTACTACCACCACTTAATCCAAAAGAGCTTTCACATCTATCGTCTTTCTGTTTCTTCTATCCCTAGTAAAATATTACCTAATTAATAGCATAAAATAGCCAAAAATCCAAAAAATAAAAATAAAAATGAATTAGAGAAGTTAAGTGCTTTGAAATCAGGTGTCCCTGAGTTTGAATGTAGACTTCACTTATTACTTGATACATTAAACTGAGCAAGTTAACTAACTTTTCTGATCCTGGATGTACTTATGTGTAAACAGGAAGAAGACTTTATTTTACAGAGTTTTGGGAAAACATCATGCAAGGTGCTTAGCACTTTCACAGTTGCACTCATTAAATAGTATTATATTTAACTAAGCTAAACCAGCAAATTTTTAAATTAAAATATTTCTCATGTGAAATCGAGAGTATCTGATACATGATATAAAATTTTAAATTAGTTTTATTTACATTTTCCTTCTTGAAGGATTTTTTTTCACTTCTCAACCAATATTCTAAGAAACACTCTCAAAACAAGTTGGCTATGTTCTTGTCTTAGCATATGATAAATGTAAAAAAAGTGGATAAGAATAATAGGTACCTTCATCATAGAAAGTTATTCCAGCAAAAAATATTTCAGTGTTAAGTGGAAGCAAAATCATTTTATTTTAAAGTAAGATTTCATCCTGTGGTCTGGGACCAATTTATTGCTTTTTTGGAAATCAATATGTAAACCCTTATATGATATAAAGCCTCTAAAAAATAAATTGTTCCTTGTCCAACATTAAGCATGCTGTTCTATCTTTGTTCAAAAGAATACCATTAAGTTTAAAGCATAAACTTCATTTTCCATGCTGTATGATATGCACTTTGAAATTTGGTACTTATCTCCAACTTATTTCTCCTCATTTATTCCAGATATGTTTTTCTTCTGTAATGTTTTCATTGCCCTTACATCCATCATCCATACTAAAATTACAATAAACAAAATTTAATTTAACTTATATTTCTTGGTTGTAGATTTTCACAACAATAAAATAAACAATATAATTATTTATGAATAAAAATTGTATGGGAGATGAATAAGAGTCTTTCTGAATGGATGCAAGTCTATATTCCTCATACTCACAAGAATTATGCCTGACATATAATAGTGAGTAACTGCTGAACATTTTAAACTTAATATAAGCTGAATGCAGTGGCATGCACTTCTAATCCCTGCTGTTCTGGAGGCTGAGGCAGGAGGATCTTGAGTTCAAAGCCAGCCTCAGCAAAAGTGAGGCACTAAGCAACTCAGTGAAGCTTTGTCTCTAAATAAAATCTAAGATAGGGCTGGGGGGCTGGGGTTGTGATTCAGTGGTAGCATGCTTGCCTAGCATGTGTGAGGCACTGGGTTCAATTCTCAGCACCACATACAAATAAGTAAATGAATGTCCAACAACAACGAAAAAATATTTTTAAAAAGATAGGGGTGGGGATGTGGCTCAGTGTTCAAGTTCCCTGAGTTTAATCCCTGGTGCTCGAAAAAAATTTAATATATACATGGGCACTGACAAAATGATAGTTTGACTTGTTTTTAAACTTTACATTAGTGTGAAAGTGATATGCATTCAGTAGTAAACAAACTTCCAATGCTGAATTTTATCCTTTTCCAAGATTAATCATATGTGGTATGATAATCTTTTTGTCCAGTGGCAGCAGCAAAAGTACAAATCCCAGTGAACCACATTGTCATAAGAATAAACAACCAACATTCTACATTGTACTGCACTGGTAGGCTGGACTGTTGCGTAGGTGTACTGCATTTTTGACTTATGATATTTTCAACTTTCAAGGTGATTGGAAATGAATTGAGTACTTTTGAAACTTAATTACTCAGGAACACCTTTATGTATAGATTCCTCAAGAATATCAGGTTTATACCACCTATTTCTCACAGCTTTGAAGATCTATAATATAATACATAGCAATACACTATGGCTGCCACTTCAATTTTAAATATAATGCACAATGCATATAATTCTTAACTCTTCACCTGCAATAAAGATATTAACACAAATAACTAAGTTCTTTCTTATTCCTAATCCTGCCCCAAATATGGCTCTACATAGGTCTCACCTAAATATGCTAAATGTCAAGTTGAATGCTTGGAATTCTCAGTAACTCTGGATTTCCCATGATGGTGTGAAAATTTGCAATTATGCCTTTCTTCGCTCTGGGAGAATGATGTGGTTTTTGGGAAAGTGGAAGCTTATGTAAACGCAAGACACATATAACCACAAAAATAATGAATC
>CAYPJH010000037.1:0-3331 GCA_964411035.1 uncultured Methanobrevibacter sp.
ATGGTAGAGGTATAAGAGACTTAAAAGAAGAAGAACCGGAATTATACGGGCTTGCAGGAGCATTAAGCGAAATCTGCTACTCAGGTAAGGTTCTTGATTATAAAACACAAAAACTGATAGCTGTTGGAATCGAAGCATCAAAATCTGATGACAGAGCTATTCGCCAGCAGATGATAAGTACAATGGAAGAGTTAGGGGCTACAAAAGAAGAGATTATGGATGTTTTAAGAGTAGTTCTTATTACAACAGGAATGCCTGCCTTCAATAAGGCAATAAAAATATTAAATAGTATTTAAAATACTATTTTCTTTTATTTTTTTACAACAAGACTATTCATACGATCAGCTACTTCCTTAACAGATTCATCACTGAAAGTGATTGAAAACGCATTTTGCCTGCATGCATTAACGCAGAGACCACAGCCAATACATTTATCCGGATTAAAACTAGTTTTACCATCTTTTGAAGTGATTGCATTACTCATACAGGTATTTTTCAAACATTTACCGCAGTTATTGCATTTTTCAGCATCAAAATGGATTGAAACACCTTTAAGCATTTCTATATTATCGGTTATACTGTCATTCAAGTCAGGAATCACTTTCCATAAGCAGCAGCATGGACAGCAATGGCATATTGTAAGCAATCCTTCTCTAGGCCTTACATTCATCCAGACAGAATCGATTTTATTTTTTCCAATCATATGAGTTAATCCCGCTGCATCTGCACGGTCAACCTGTGCCAGCGCTTCTTCTACAGTAGCTTCATGACATATCTTTCTTGGAATCTTTTTTGTTGTTGGTCCGAGGAATATGCAGCCGATATCCTGAGGATAATCTTTACAGTCATTTGAAGTTCTGCAAAGACAGGTATTCATGATTACAATGTCTTCACTTTTTTTTATAACTTCCTTTAAAACATCTGTAGGTATGAATTCAGATTTGGCGGGGGTTATTGTTTTATTAATTTCAATAGTGTTTGGAATGAATACTATTTCATCATCTTCAAAAAGAAGCTTGGTGATGATCTTATTCATTATCTTTGACTGTCTGGTTAGTCTGGCTATTCTAAAACGCCAATGAAATATTCTGTTTACTACGGCAATACTTATTTCTGCAAAACTAATTTTTCTCATAAATATCCTGTTATTTTAATTTTTTTAAAAGTTTCTATTTACTTATATATTATTTATCTCATTCTAATTAATTATTATTGAAGAGGTATGATAGCAATCACACTCTTCTCTTTAAAGCACTGTTAAATTATCAGCACATAAACAAATTCAATCAAACAGTAGATAATAAAACACACCATTCCAATATTTAACAGACTGGTTTTAATAGGGCTTTCGATTTTATCTTTAAATTCCTTAAGCTTATCCTTCCATTTCATAATAAAAATAATTCCAATTAGAACTATTATGAATAATGCCAATAGATAGATTAAAGTTACGACCATTCCTAAAAAACTATTCCCAAGACTGCTGATTATATTTTCCATGATTATGGAAAGGGATGATCCGAAGAAATTGGTTATCATATGCAAACCAATAGTATATAGAATATTTCCTGTTTTTATATAGACAATAGCGAAAAATCCGCCTAATAAAAATGCATAGAAAAACTGGTTTAGGTTACCGTGGAACAGGCCGAACATAAATGCTGATAGAAATATTGAAATTTTAGCTCCATACTGTATTGTTCTGTCAATAAGCATTTTTCTAAAGAAGATTTCTTCAAAAATCGGGGCGATTATGGAAATCAAAAGGATGTTTATTATTATATTTGATGACTGAATCAAATCAACAATAGGGTTTATAACATTATTCTGTTTTACCATACTTATTATTTCAGTTATTCCAAGACCTATCAGGTTTCCAACATACATCAGGGTAAATGTTATGCAGATAAAGATTAAAAATTTCTTCACACTCAGTGAATGTTTTTCTATTTCTGTTTTTTCAACTTTTTTAAGTATATAGTAAAATATTGGTATAGGCACTACATATTGACAAAATGAGGATAATATTGTTGAATAATCAATATTATTAAGTATCTGGGGGTTTGTATTAGATATAATGATTGAAAGGATAATTTGACTAATAATAGCTATTATTCCCATTGATAAAAAGCCAAAGCCTATATTTGAAAAATTCTTTTTAATATTCATATTCATCTTATCACTAAAACATATTTTTGTTAAACCTTTATATATTATTTAATGTATAATAATTAAATGTTAATTGATTTTAAAAAGTGATAATTTGTATAAAAATAAGTTTACGCCAATAATTTTACCAATTCTCATTATTATTTTTTGGTATATAATAACTTCAGTACTACATTTAGTCACATCATATACTTTACCAAGCCCTGTTGATGTCTGCTTATCTGCATGGAATCTTGTACAATCTGGGGAACTATTTAAAGATTCATTTGACACTTTATTTAAAGTATTTGCAGGTATGGGTATTGCAGCTATTGTTGCAATTCCTTTAGGAATTTTATTAGGGGCTTATAAGATTCTTGAAGATATATGTACTTTTGTTATAAGTATTTTAAGGCCAATTCCGCCTGTTGCATGGATTCCATTTTCAATTTTATGGTTTGGAATCGGAACAGTTCCGGCAATATTTATCATTTTCATGGGATGTGTGTTCCCGATTTTAATATACACAATTGACGGTGTTAAAAGAACTGATAAAGTTTTAATTGAAGCTGCAAGAACATTAGGTGCAGATGACAGCACAGTTTTAAGAAAAGTTATCCTACCTTCAGCAGTGCCTTACATTCTTTCAGGACTTAAGGTTGGTGTTGGAATAGCTTTAATGTGTACTATTTCTGCAGAAATGATCGGTTCCAGTAGCGGATTAGGTTATATGATTTTAACAGCTACCAACCTCTTTGATACAGGAACTACTGTTGTTGGAATGCTGACAATTGGAATTATTGGATTAATATTGGATTATATATTTGGAAAATTCCAGGACTATGTATTTTGGTAAGGGGGATTAATAATGGCAATTGAAGTTAAAAACATAAATAAATCATTTAAAACCAATAAAAAAGATTTAGAAGTTTTAAAAGATATTAATTTACATATTGATGATGGAAAACTTGTTTGTTTACTTGGTCCTTCAGGTTGCGGTAAAACAACTCTATTGCGTTTGATTGCAGGACTTGACATTCCTACATCAGGAGAAATTATTGCAGATGGAGATGTGGTTAAAAAACCATCAGGAGATAGAGCAGTAATTTTTCAACAATACTCCCTTTTCCCGTGGTTAACTGTACTTGACAATGTAATGTTCGGTCTTAACTTAAATAATTAG
>CAYPJH010000038.1:0-7942 GCA_964411035.1 uncultured Methanobrevibacter sp.
AGCCTGAAGTACCAACAGGCACTAAATTCAGTGCTTCTGAAATTAAATTAGCTGCAAAAGAGATTAAAGCATACATGGAAGCAAATGGAGTTTTGCCTTCATCTGTTACTATAGGTAATTCTAAATGTTCTGTTTCTCAGGCTTTGTATTTAATGAGTGAATTTATACTTAAATATGATACTCAATCTAGCTTTGTTCTTATTGAAGTATCTGAACCAGTAAATCCTTCAACAAATTCAATACGTGATTATCTTAATAAAAGTAATTATACTGAACTTGCAAAATCTATTGTTGATTATATAAATACATATAAATCAGCACCGGAATATATGTCTTCTCAAATTGGCAATATTCCTTATTCAGCATTAATTTATGCATATGCAAAAATAATAAGCTATTTGGATAATAATGGAAAATTACCGCTTACTGTTTATGTTACAAATATTGTGGAAGATTATTCTATTGAAGTTACTATGAAACCTTCTGTAGATTCTCAATACAATTATATTTACTATAAATCTACTTGGTTAAGTTTCTGTCCAAAATGTGGATTTTACGGAACTTTATTAGATAATCCTAAACATGTTATTGAAGGTGAAATTACATGTTCTAAATGTGATGCTGATTTCTGCGGTGTTACTGGAAAAGAAAAAATTTCAGGTTCAAAAGTTTATTTAACAAGATTAACAGGACCAATTCCTGTTGAACCGGTACCTTCCAACTCCCTTGTATCAATACAGGATATAATTGAATCATCTTTATATGTGAAAGGATATTATGAAGCAAATGGAGAGATTCCTAATGTAATTTATATTTCTGACGGTGAATTTTCTGATGCTCAATATTTATACTTGGTTTCAAAAGCCATACATAATATTAATTTAGGAAATTTTTCTGACATTAAAATTATTAATGTTAGTGGAGCACCTAATCCTTCAGGAGATATTGTCCATTCTCAATTAGATAAAGAGGAATATTTAGATGTAGTTCAAAGGGTAATTGAATTTATTGAAAAAGAAGGTCAAGCACCTAATTATGCAAGTTCCGTTATAGGTAAAATTATTTATGAAGAGTTAGTTGATTCATTTTCAAGGATATTGGCTTTTTATAATGATACTGGTAAACTACCAAATCTTGTTTCAATAAGTTATGGTGATTCAAACTCTAAAAATATTAGTGATTTATCAAAAGCTTTGATTGAAGGATTGAATACAACAAAACAAAAAGCTACTGCGTTATTCAATTATGTAAGAGATTCAATTACTTATATATTCTATGAAAACACAGTGAGAGGTGCTGAAGGAACTTTAATAACTGGTGGAGGTAACTGTTGTGATCAAGCACAATTATTAGTTGCAATGGCCAGATCTGTCAACTTAACTGTAAGGTTTGAACATGGAAGATGTCGTTTTTCATCAGGCACATGGTATGGTCATGTATGGGTACAATTTTTAATTAATGGTAAATGGGTAAATGCAGATCCTACAAGCAGCAGAAACTCATTTGGTGTTATTAATAACTGGAATACAGATACATATATTCATAAAGGATATTATGATATTTTACCATTCTAGAAAAACTAAATTTTCCCCAATTTCTTTTTTTAACTTAATTTTCTTTATTTTTTCTATTTTTATACAATTATATAAGGTTTAGGCCAACCAAAAATATTTATATTTAAATACTTAAAATAATAATATATTCATTGGTGGTTCTATGTCAAAAGATAAGATTAGTGAAAATATTGAAGAATATTTAGAAGTTCTTTATAGAAATGGTTCTAATAAAGAACAGGTTTCAACAACTAAACTGTCTAAGCAATTAGGTATAGCACCCGGTAGTGTAACACAAATGCTTAAAAAATTAGAAAAATTAAACTATGTTGATTATGTTCCATATAAAGGGGTTTCCTTAACTGATGATGGAATGAGAATTGCTCAAAAAATTACAAGAAAACACAGGATTCTTGAAAAATTTTTAACAGATATTTTAAAAATTAAAAAAGAAAATGTTCATGCACAGGCATGTGAAATGGAACATAGTTTATCTGATGAAGCTGAAAGAGCATTGTGTCTCATGCTAAATCAGCCAAGTTTGTGTCCTGATAAAAAAATTATTCCAGCATGTAATCTTAATTTTGACAATTGTCAGGATTGTATTGATGAAAAAGACTTTGATAATATTTTAATTAGACAATATAACTTATTATCATTATCTGAAATTAACTCAGATATAACAGGTACTGTTTATTTTATTCGCGGAAATTTTGAAGTTGTTAATACTATTAAATCATTGGGAATGGATATCGGTTCTGATATTGAATTTAGTATAAATGATAATTTTATTTCAACCAAAATTGATAAGGAATCTGTTGATATACCGAAAGAATTTTTAAACAATATTTTTATTAAAATTTAAATACGGTGTTTTAATGCGTGGAGATTTATCTAATAACATTATATCTATTAAAATCGAAGAAAATAGTAAAAGAGCCATATCTTTACATGAAAAAAGCATGTTTGGTAAAATTGAATCTGATACATTACAACTTTCTTTGATTGAAGCTGCTTATTTACTTGAAAAAAATAGGTTAAATATTTATGAAAATGATGAAAAGTTAGATATTAACTATTTTATGGATTTACTTAAACGTAAAGAATTATATAACAAATATATTGTATATAGAGACTTAAAAAATCGGGGTTATGTTATTAAGACAGGTTTTAAATATGGTTCTGAGTTTCGTTTATATGATAGAGGTAGAAGTCCAGGTAATGGGCATTCAGACTATTTAGTTAAAGTTATTTTTGAAAATTATAATATTAATGCATTGGATTTTGCAAGTTATGTTCGTATTTCACATGGAGTTAATAAAAAATTATTATTAGCTATTGTTGATGAAGATTTTGACATTACCTATTATAATGTGGAATGGACTAAGCCGTAAAATAAAAAATAGCGTTAATAATTTTATAGTTTATATTAAACATACATGTTTAATTTATTTAATTTTTAATTTAATTGATTGATTATAATTAAGGTGATTTATTTGATTGATCCATGGGCATCATCAAGTGTAGATTATGAAAAATTAGTTAATCACTTTGGAATTCAAAGAATTTCAGACATGATTAATGAAGTTAAAAACCCTCAAAGATTAATGAAAAGAGGAGTAATATTTGGACATAGAGATTTTGATATAATTAATAAAAAAATCAACAATAACGAAGAATTTGCAGTGGTCACAGGCATGATGCCTAGTGGACAAATGCACATTGGTCATAAAATGGTTGTTGATCAATTAAAATGGTATCAGGACAAAGGAGCAATGTTATCACTCCCTATTGCAGACTTAGAAGCATATGCTGCAAGAGGAATAAGCTTTGAAAAAGCACGTGAAATAACAGTAAATGAATATTTAACAAATTATATTGCATTAGGTCTTGATTTAGAAAAAGAAAATGTAAATATATATTTACAATCAGAAAACTTATTATTGCAAAAACTTAGTTTTCAGGCATCAAGAAAAACAAATTACAATCAACTGAAAGCTATTTACGGATTTGATGAATCAACTAATATTGCTCATATGCAAGCTCCCCTTATGCAGGTAGCTGATATATTAATCCCTCAAACCGAAGAGTTCGGAGGGCCTAAAAAGGTTATAGTTCCAGTTGGAATAGATCAGGAACCACACATTAGACTAACAAGAGATATAGCACACAGACTTTCTGAAGAATTAGGTTTTATTCCTCCGGCATCTACATACCACAGATTCCTTACAGGTTTAAGCGGTGATAAAATGTCAAGCAGCAAACCTTCTACAGCAATTTATTTAAATGAAGATTCAAAAACAGCTGCTAAAAAAGTTAAAACAGCTAAAACCGGAGGAAGAGAAAGTTTAAAAGAACAGGAAGAATTAGGTGGAGAAGTTGATAAATGTGTTGTCTATGAAATGCTTGTATACCACCTTATAGATGATGATTCAAAGCTTGAAAAAATAAGAAATGACTGTTTAAATGGAACTTTACGCTGTGGAGATTGTAAAGCTTATGCAAGCGAGCTTATGGAAAAAATGTTTGATGAACTTTCTGATAAACAAAATGAAGCTCGTGAAATTGCAGAAAATTTGATTTAAATGAATAAGATAAAGGAAAATATAAAAGAAAGTTTTGTTGAAAATAAATATATCATTTTATTTTCAGCATTTTTACTTATCTTTACACTAATTTTAGGATATTTTCTTGAACCTTATTTGTATAATGTTTTAAATCCTGTGGTAGATAAAATATCTAATGATGTTCATAACGGTACTATTAAGTTAACATTCAGTTCAATTTTTTTAAATAATATACTTATTGTATTCAGATTATTTATATTCGGTCTTGGTTTATGCTTTTCAAACATTATTCTTGCATATAATGGACTGTTTTTAGGATATTTTATTGCAAGCTGTGAAAATTTAACCGGCACGCTTTTATTAATTGTTCCACATGGAATTTTTGAACTACCTTCCATCATTATAGCCAATGCATCAGGATTAGTTTTATTCAAATTCCTAATTAAAACATTAACTTTTAAAAACATTTTTCCCGAAGGTAAAGATGAACCATATTTTAAAAAATTATATGAAAGTGCTGTTGAAAATGGCAAATATTTAAAACAAGCTTTGATATTGCTTGTAATTTCATCAATTTTAATGATTATTGCAGGCATTGTTGAAGTTTATTTTACTCAGAATTTAGCAAACTATTTTATAGGTTTATTTAAGTAAAATTTTTATATTTTTAATTTAATAAAGTAAATTTAAGTGATTAATATGATAAGATGTGTTGTATGTGGCGAAGAATATGACGATGATGAAGTAATTTATACTTGCTCAAAATGCGGTTCTGTATTAGAACTTGCAAGTTTAGATGTAGATATTGATAAAAGTACATTTGAATGTAGAAATGACACTTTATGGAAATATAAAGAGTTAATACCAGTAAACAGCGATCACATTGTTACTCTCGGTGAAGGAGGAACCCCTTTTTGTAAATGTGAAAAAATAGGTGAAGAACTTGGAGTAGACTTATATGTTAAAGTAGAAGGTTCCAATCCTACTGGAAGTTTTAAAGATCGTGGAATGACTGTAGGAGTAACTAAAGCTGTTGAATTGGGAGTGGATACAGTAGGATGTGCATCAACAGGAAATACTTCCGCATCACTTTCAGCTTATGCAGCTCGTGCAGGACTTAGATGCATTGTATTCTTACCTTCAGGAAAAGTAGCTTTAGGAAAACTAGCACAGGCAATGTTCCATGGAGCAGAAGTTATATCAATAGATGGAAACTTTGATGAAGCATTGGAAGCTATGACTGCTCTTGCATTAGATAAATATTTATATCTATTAAATTCAATCAACCCATATAGATTAGAAGGTCAAAAAACAATCGGATATGAAATCCTTCAGGGATTAGACTGGCAATCACCTGATAGAATTATATTGCCTGTTGGAAATGCAGGTAATATTTCAGCTATCTGGAAAGGTGTTAGTGAATTTTATAATTTAGGTTTTGTTGATTCAAAACCAATGATGACCGGTATTCAGGCTGAAGGGGCATGCCCTATTACAAATGCATTTAAAAAAGGAACAAAAGATGTTATACCGGTTGAAAATCCGGAAACTATTGCAACAGCTATCCGTATTGGAGCTCCTGTAAGTTATATTAAAGCTATGAATGCTATTTATGATTCTAACGGATACTCAGAAACTGTATCTGATCAGGAAATTCTTGATGCTCAAAAATATCTAGCAAGAAAAGAAGGAATTGGAGTAGAACCTGCTTCAGCAGCATCTATTGCAGGTTTGAAAAAACTTCGTGAAGAAGGAGTAATTGATAAAGGTGAAAAAATAGCTTGTGTTGTAACAGGTCACTTATTGAAAGATCCAAACACAGCTATTGATGCATGTACTAAACCTAAAGAGGTTAGTGCTGATATTGATGAATTAAAAAAATTATTAATGAATAAATGATCTTTTTATTCATTTTTATAATTAATTTTCTTATTTTTTTTATTTTTTAAAGATATCAATTCTATATTATAGAATGTTCTTAAGTTAAATTAATATCACATCATATTATATTATGGCATAAGTTATTATAGAATGATTGAATTAAGGGACATTTAACCAATATCTTTATATATAATAAAAAATACATTATAAACTACAACAATTAATTTATTTGAGGTGTTAAATATGGAATTACCAATCGCTCCTGTTGGAAGAATATTAAAAAATGCTGGTGCAATAAGAGTAAGTGATGATGCTAAAGTTGCATTAGCAGAAGCATTAGAAGACTATGGTAATATCGTATCTGCTAAAGCAGTTGGTTTTGCACGTCACGCTGGTCGTAAAACTGTTAAAGCAGAAGATGTAAAATTAGCTTCAAAAGAATAAGCTAGTTTATTTTTTGATTTAATATTTAGTAAAGCAGTTTTGTTTTACTTTTAAATCATATTTTTTCTTTTTTTAATCTTTAAATAATATTTTAAAAATTCTAATTTTTAAGAAACATTTATAAAGTATGAATGATATAATTAATTAATGTCTAGTTCTCTAGAATTATTTCATTAATTACTAAATTTTTATTTTTAGCTTTGCTGAAAAATATATAAAAATTCAGAAATATTTGTATTGAAAGTTTAATCTCTCTAATTTTTAAAAAATGAGATTATATTTAGTGATATATGATTATATTCAAGAATTAGTATATTATTCAAATTTTAACTATTTTGAATAATAAAATAATTAGATAGTTAAAAAATACAAACTATTTGATTAAACATATTATAATTCAAAAAGGAATTATAATACTGCCGATGGATGGCAATGCCAGATGAAAAAGGAGGAATATATTATGGCAGCAATTTATGTAAAATTTGAGACACCTGAAGAATTAGCTAAACAAACTGAAGAAGCATTAGAAACCGCAGCAAACAGCGGTAAAGTAGCAAAAGGAACAAACGAAGTAACTAAATTTATTGAAAGAGGAGACGCAGAACTCGTAATTATTGCAGAAGATGTACAACCTGAAGAAATCGTTGCACACATTCCAGTTCTTGCTGATGAAAAAGAGATTCCTTATATCTACTTACCTACTAAAGAACAAGTTGGTGGAGCTGCAGGTTTAACTGTTGGAACTGCATCTGCATGTATTGTTAATGCAGGAGAAGCTGCTGGTGCTGTTGAAGAAATTATCGAAAAAGTCGCTGAACTTAAAGATTAGATGTCTTAAGACATTTGTCTAATCGAATAGGTGATTAAAAATGGAAGAAGCTACTCCCGCAGAAGTCATTGAAGTCTTAAAAAGAACTGGTATGACAGGAGAGGTAATGCAAATTAAATGCAGAATCCTCGATGGAAGAGATAAGGGAAGAATTTTAACAAGAAACATTATGGGTCCTGTAAGAGAAGGCGACATTTTAATGTTACTTGATACAATTAGAGAAGCTAAGGAAATTAAAACTCCTTAATCCTTATAAGAAGGTGTAAGAGCATGAGAACTTGTTCATTCTGTAATAAAGAAATGGAAGAAGGAACTGGAAAAATGTACGTTAAAAAAGATGGTTCTATCTATTTCTTTTGTAGCAGCAAATGCGAAAAAAATATGATTAAACTTGGAAGAGTTCCAAGAAAAGTTAAATGGGTTAAACAATGATTCAAAAAAGTTTTGTAATGATGAAACCAGACGCAGTTTCAAGACGTCTAATGGGTAAAATATTATCTCGTTTTGAAGAAAAAGGTCTTCAAATCATTGCTGTTAAATTAATGCAAATTGATGAAGAGTTAGCAAAAACTCATTATGGAGAACACGCTGATAAACCATTCTTTGAAGATTTAGTAACATACATTACTTCATCCCCATCACGTGCTATGGTAATTAAAGGTGAAGAT
>CAYPJH010000039.1:0-5891 GCA_964411035.1 uncultured Methanobrevibacter sp.
AGTTTATAAAAACATTCATGGTGATATTCCATCTGATGAAATTGAAGGGCCTGTTGATAATATTATTCCTGTTGATGCAAAAGTCCCTGGATGTGCGGTAAGACCTCAGGATGTCTTATCCGGTTTGGTGTCAGTTTTACCAAAATTATTAGAACAAGATTGATTTAAAGGAAGGTTAAAAATGGATGAAAAAATACCAAATAGTAAAGTTATTGAAACAGAAATTCCTTTAGGAGTTGTTCACCCTGCTGCTTTAGAGCCATATAGAGTACGATTATTTGTTGAAGATGAAATAGTTAGAGAAGCTGAAATTACTATTGGTGTAAATCATAGGGGTGTTGAAAGAATAATGGAAGGTTTGCCTGTTGAAAAAGCGAATGCCTTAACTGAAAAAATTTGTGGAATATGTTCCAATGCACATATATGGAATTCATGTAGAACCGGAGAATTGGGCATAGGTATTGAAGTTCCAGAGAGAGCTCAATTTATTCGAGTACTTATGGGAGAACTTGAACGTTTACACAGTCACTTCCTTTATTTAGCACATGGTTGTGAAGTACTATCTCATGAAACATTTTCAATGAGAGTTTTCTATTTAAGAGAAACAGTAATGGAACTATTAAACATGATTGGTGGAAATAGAGTTCAATACGGCTGTTCTGTTCTTGGAGGTATACGACCAAGATGTGACCTTGACGACAATAGAATCAGAAGAATTTTAGATGGAATGGATACAATTGAAGCAGGCCTTACAGATTTTGTTAACAGATTCACATCAGATAATATTGTAATGAGCAGAATTTCAGGAATAGGAGTACTTCCACAAAAACAAGCATTAAAATTAGCAGTTACAGGACCTTCTTTAAGAGCAACTGGAGTTCCTAATGATTTAAGAACTCGTATGAGCGAATATGAACCATTTGACTTTAATGTAATAACACAAAATGATGGAGATGTTAAATCTAATTTAATCATGAGAGCATTAGAATCATTTGAATCAATAAAAATTATAAGGCAAGTTGTTGATCAGTTACCTGAAGGAAAAATAATAAATCAGGACTGGGAAATGATTGATACGGATATTGTAGACAGTTATATTGAAGTTCCAAGAGGAACATTATACCACTCTTATGCAATTGAAAATGGAAAAGTAAGGCATTGTATTATTAGAACACCATCAATGGCCAACATTGGTGCTATGCAATATGCTTGTATTGGAGATCAAGTAACAGATGCTCAATTATGTATTGTTCAATGTGATCCTTGTTTTACCTGTACTGATAGAGCAATTGAAATAATTAGGAGATAAAAAATGACAATAAATACAGTTTTATTTGGAATTTTAGCAGTAATTATTACTGTAATTGTATGCTTTATTGTAAGTACATTTTTACCTGGAATTGAAAGAAAATATGTTCATGCAAGAATTCAACAAAGAATAGGTCCTCCTGTAACATCACCGGGGATAATGGCTCCAATTAAATTTGCATTTAAGGAAAATATAAAACCATCATCTCCAGTTCCAGGATTATATAAATCATTGCCAGTTATCTGTTTTATAGCTGTTTTGGTTATTTTGATATCATTAACACCTCAGGCATTTTACATTCCTGCTTTATCAAGTCTAATAGCTATTATTGGTCTACTTAAAGTTGAAGAAATCTGTTATGTGTTAATGGGGTCTTTATCAAAGTCCATAATGTCTGTTCGAATGCCGTTTCCAGATATTGTTAAAGGTGCAGTAAATCCTAATGTTACAAGGTCTTTTATTGAAGATATAAGTGCAAAAAGATCTATAAGAATGATTACTTACGGGTCATTCCCATTATACATAGCATTGTTCGGTTCAGTAGCCAGATCAGGCAGTATCTTTCTTGATAATATTGTTGCTTATCAGCAAATTCACGGGCCTTATTTATTCACAGTCTCCGGGATGATTGCAGCAGTAGTATTCTTTTTAGGGTATATGGTTGTTTTAAATGAATATCCTTTTTCCTTTATCAAAGCTAAATCAGATGTTATTGAAGGACCATACATGGAATACGCAGCAAAGTACAGGGGAATAGTATTTATCACAAGAGGATTGTTAATGTTTACTCTTGCAGCATTATTTTCAGTACTATTTATCGGAATTCCTCCAAATATTCTTTCAGGAGGAATAATTTTAAATATTATAATTGCCTTAATATTTGTTCTTGCAATGGGAATCTTTTCAGCTTTTTCACCAGTATTTACAAATAGACAATTATTGCCTGTATCAGTTGTTGCAAGTTTACTTGGTATTTTAGCTATTGTTCTTGGAGTATTATGAGGTGATTAAATGAAGTTTGTAATGAGGCCGTATCATATGGTAGCTCTTGGAGGATATATTGTTGAATGGGATTTCCCTTATAGAAATCTTATTATTGTAAATAAAACTTCAGAGCCGATTAAAGTTGAAATTCCAGTATTTGATGAAGATTGGATTTCTGAACATAAACAGTTAGGATTAGATGTTATTCCCGTTACAAGAGAAGATAACTTTTTAAGTTTATGGAAAAAAGCACATATAGAATTAGATAAAATAAGGCATTAATATGACAGATTATGCAATTACAATCAAAACTTATGAGGAGAAACATGTCTTAAATGAAATTACTAAATTGTTAAGTAGCCATGACGTGAATATTACTTATACTCATCTTTTTGTTGATAATAATAATATAGCTACAATTAATTTAGAAGTGGAGTATGTAGAAGATATTGATAAGTTAATTGAAGATATCAAGCAAGTTCCAGAAGTGAAATCTGCAGAAACTCATGGCTCTTCATATGATATTTATGGAAAACGTATTGTTATTATGGGTGGTGGTGCACAGGTATCACAAGTTGCATTAGGTGCTATTACAGAAGCAGATAGGCATAATATTCGTGGTGAAAGGATTGGAGTAGATACTATTCCATTGGTAGGCGAAGAAGATATTGCAGAGGCAGTTGAGGGTGTTGCTAGATTGCCTCGTGTTCATGCATTAGTTCTTGCAGGTTCTCTTATGGGTGGAGAAATTACTAATGTTGTTAAAAAATTAAAAAAAGAAACGGATATTTTAATTATTTGCTTAAACATGCCTGGAAGCATTACAGATGTTGTTGATTTGATTGTAACAGATCCAATTCAAGCAGGAGTAATGGCAGTAATGGCAATTGCAGATACTGCAGTTTTTGATGTTGATAGATTAAAAGGCAATAATAAATTTTAAACCTTTTTTTCTAAACAGACATCGTTATATTCACATATTTCACACTTATTTTTATTTATTTTAACTTTTGGTGCTTGTTTACACTCTTTAAGCTGATCTATTTCATGTAAAAGAGTAAATATATTTTTTCGCATGTTATTATCTATAATAACCGGTCTGCGTTCACCTATTTTTTGATATTCCACATAACCAATAAAAACATCTTTATCGAATTCTTGTTCAATTAAAATTGCTTGTGTAGCTAATTCTATTGCATCTTGATGCCAAACACCTTTAAGGGGAGGAACATTGTTTTTAAATGATATTGGGTAGTAGATACCATCTATGATTTCTATTTTATCGCATATTCCAATTAAATTAAGCTTAACATTTTTAATATAGTAGGAATACATTGAACTTGGAAAAAACATGTCTGCTATTGCATTTCCATCTTTTTTTAAAAGTTCCATAGATCTTTTCAGTTTAAATGTAAGAATTTGTATCTCATAATAAAATTGATTATTCAAGTTTTCATATAGCTCATTAATTTTCTCATCAGATATGCTGCTTTTACCAATTATAATTTCGTCAAATGTGGTTTCAATAGATTTTGGAATATTGTTTGTAAGTATCTTTTCAATGGTATCAATATCCATTTCCTTTTTAATTTTTCGCATATTTTTACTTAAAATAAATTCAATATCCTTTTTAAGTGTTTTTAACTCATTATAAATTGGATTAATTTCTGTTCTTTCTTGCGCTATATTTTCTTGAATATACAGCTTTCTTGGACAGTACATATATGTTTTTATTGAAGATATTGTTGTCATTGTTTACCTCTAATAAACTTGTAGTTTAACGTATATTCGTAAAATATAAATAATTAAGTTTTATTTTGAGGTAATTTTTACAATGTTGCTTTAAAATTGATTTAAAATAGTTATTTTGTTTTTATTTAAAAAAAGTAAAAATCCTAAATAGGATTTTTTTTAAGTTTAACATATTCATTTATTGATTCGCGGGTAGTTCCAACAACAAGACGGTAATTAATTTCATCATTGTTTTTAATTACCTTTTCAACTTTTCCACGAGCTACGATTTCTTCTCCGTCTTCTACCTCACCTGCGTAGGTATGTGTGAATGATACAATTTCAGTAATTGGGGCATTTACTCCTTCATTTATTTTTAAATCTTCAATTCTATAAAGTGAAGGATTATCAAATGCACCTAATGCACTTGTTATTTTACATTCAATACTAGCTATTCCTATTGGTTCATAGACTGTATCTCCCCATTCACCTTCAATTTCTTCATAATCTTTAGTAGCTAATATGTCAAATAAGGTTCCATCAATTGTTCCCCTATTTCCTTTTCTATTTTCATACCATCTGAATTCTTCTTTAGATAAACTATCGTCCTTTATCCGTTTATCATATAAAAAATCCCAATAGTTATCAGTAATTCCATCTAATTTAATTGATTTTCCAATCTCTTCAATATAAACGTCCTTACCTTTATTTTCTTTAAAAGACTTCATAGCTTTTCTATGATTTTCAAGACCGAATATTACAAAGTCAATATCTGAAACGTCTTTTTTATGGAGTCCTGGAAGAATTGATCCTGAAATTCCAAGATGGTCGTAGTCAATTTCAGCTACATAATGGAAAAAATCAGCAACATCCAATAGTTTTGTTACAATTTCAGGATTTTTATTTTCCCCATTTTCCCTAATATCCTTAAGGCGATCTTGGGGTCTTATAATTTTTTCTACTTTTTCTAATGGAACTCCCATCATATTTTTAACTTTAGTTACTTCACAATCATACAAATAGTCAGGATAATTTTCACTTAAATATTCATAAGCTTCATCAGAGCTTACTTTTCTATATCGTTTACCATTTTTTTCACGATCACCATTTTCATCAGGCACATATCTTAAAAATGAAATATAACGTCCAGAGGGATGTATATAATTTGTTGATGCAAAGAATAATCCGTCTGTTGTGTAAATAAAGTCTCTTGTTCTTACTTTTTCCATAAAATTCGCTCCTTATTAATATATTGTCATATTTATATAAAAATTATTTCATCTGTTTTTTCCACTTAAAACAAGATTGTAAGACTAATTTTAGCTGGTTTGTAATGGTTTTAATTTTTTTAGGAGATTTTCTTATGGTTGAAGTAGAATAATGATAAAAATCAAAATTGATTGTTGATTTTATTTTTAAAATAAAAGAGTGTCTATTTTTTCTCTCTCAAACAAGCATTTATAAAAATAATTAACAAATATATTAATTAGGAGATTTTATGAGTATTAAACATAAGCATATTGCAGAAATTATTCCCTATGATGGAAGTCAGATTGATGCTTCTTGGGCTTTTAGAGAGTTCGGAATTTATGGTTCATCAATTATAACATGGATAGGTCCAGTTAATATCATGCCAGAAAATTTAAAGGATTTTGCTGATGTAGGACTTGAAATTAAGTCTAATAATATGGTTAACTTTATTTGTGAATTTTTTGATTGCCAACCGGCTAATATGAGGATAGCTTATCTACGTCAAAGACTTCTTGTCATGATTTTTAGAGAAATACTATTTGAAAAAGGAATTAAAACCAGAAGAAACGGTGATGATATTTTCGTCAATGATAAAAAACTTAGTATTTCAATAGCT
>CAYPJH010000040.1:0-4200 GCA_964411035.1 uncultured Methanobrevibacter sp.
TGAAGAACCTCACCGACATCCAGACGTCCACCGTCCTTGCGGAGGTGGACGAGAAGATAAACGACTGGGCGCGGGACACCGATTGCATCCTGCGGAAGTACGACCGGGACAAGTATCTTTAAGTCCCTGTTTAAGAAGGTCAATTGGCACTTCTTTATTTATGATTAAATCATTTTTAAATTGAGTAAATACTTCTGGATCTCTTTTAGGAGCACTTACATAGTACATTCCTTCTGGAAGACCTTCAAGGTATTTCATTTTCTCCATTACTTCAATAGGGATAAGTTTTGGGAATAAACATTCCTGGAATCCTAATTTTTCAATAACTTTTTCTATGAGGATTTCTTCTAAAGCACGTTCAAGGGCAGTGATTTCGGGACCGTAGAACCATTGTCCTTTTCCCGGAAATGGCTTTACCCATCCTCTTTCCATTGCTTCTTTAGTCATATCTCCTTCGAAGTATGTTTCAAATTCTTCACTAGTAGCAATTATTTCTCCAGGTGTGGAATTTAATTGGTATGTAATGTCTAATTGTTCTCCATCTTCACCAATAGCAACATTTTCCTCTTTTTTAGCTACCTGTTTGATAATTCTGTTTACACTTTGTTTTCTGATTGTAGATTCATCAATATTTTTAATGGAAAATATGACTTTACTGTCTTTAATTGTAATGTCTTCTAATTGTGGAAGTCTTTGAGCAACACTTAAATCAAAGTCATATTCGCCGTCACCAGTAGGAATGGATACTTTGTATTCATCAATATGAAGTTTTCTTACACCTAAATGGTATTTTTTACCTAATAATTGGCTTAAAGGATTTTTAATTCTAAGTAATCCATCATGAGCCCTTATTTTATGTCCTGATTTTATGGTTAGGTGCAATACATCTTCCTGAAGGTCCCATTTGGTGATTTTAGATGCTTCACTTTCATCTGATTGTCCGAGTCCTTTTAGAAGAATGTCATTATTAGCTTTATCAATAAATTTGCTTATATCTGATTCTGCTTCTGTTGCATCTTTACTAAATGCAATAGTTCCTTTAAGTTTAAATTTCATATTTTAATCTCCTTTTATTTGTAATAAATTAAGTATCATTAGTAGAACTTATTATTTTTTCAACAACTATGTTTGAGGCAATTAAATCATCGACAGTAGCTAAAAAACTACCTAATGATTCACTGGATATGGTATATGTGATTTCCCTATCAGTATGATCCGATTCTATGAAGTTTTTATTATCTACTTCTAAACTTTGATAGGCTGTTTTGCAGTTTTTCGAGTTGTTAAATTTAAGTTTTATTTTACTATTGATTTTCATAATATTCAACTAGTAAAAGATATGTTTTTTAAGATATAATAATATTATCATTATACTGGATTTTGGGGTAACATTTATTAATGACGAGAACAAATAATTAAGTATTCTATATATTTGTAAAAATATAATTTTTTTATAGCTAATGCAGATATTAATTAAATAGCTATTTTTATTCAATTAAATGGTTATATTTCTTTTGGAGGAATTATTATGGTTCGTGCTTATACAAGAAGAGATTATATTAGGAAAACCCCAAATTCAAGGATTGTACAGTATGATATGGGGAATTTAAAAGATGAATTTCCAGTTGCTGTAAGTTTAGCAGTTAAAAAACCTGCTAATCTTAGACATAACTCATTAGAAGCAGCAAGGATTGCTTCTAACAGATTAATGCAAAGGGCTGCAGGAAGATTAGGATATCACTTAAAATTAAGAACCTATCCACACCATATTGTCCGTGAAAATCCAATGGCAACTGGTGCAGGAGCAGATAGGGTTCAAAGTGGTATGAGAAACGCTTTCGGTAAACCAATTAGTGTTGAAGCTATTGTAAAACCAGGTCAAAAAATCATCACTATTGAAATTCATCCTAAAAACTTTGAAGATGCTAAATTAGCATTAAAAAGAGCTTCAATGAAATTCCCAGTTCCTTGTAGAATTGTAGTTGATAGAGGTCAAGATTTAATCAAATAATCTTGATTTTTCTATTTTTAATCTTTTTTTTTTAATTAACTTTTTTTAGATATTTAACATTGATAAAACCTTTTTTTAATAAAATTTAATAGCATTGATTTTTAAACTAATTGTATGGATAGGAAAGTACTAGCTATTTGCATATGTATTATCATTGGTGCATGTATAGTTGCATTTGCCTGTTACTCTGCATTAAGTCCTAAAGAAGTAACAGTTAATGAAACTAATGATAACATTACTAATAATACAACAACCAAAATAGCTGAAGATAATGTTACAGAACCGGAACCGGAAAATGAGGGCGGATTTTGGTTTTGGAATAGTCAGGGTGAATTTTGGATATGGATTGTTGGAGAAGATAGTGAAGGATTCTATTTAGATGTCGATGGATACAGATATGCACATGAATCTCAATCAGAACCGGATCCAAATGCTCCACATTATAAACATAATCCTCAAGCCGGACCGATTCCTGAATAAATTATATTAATTAAACATTTTTTCTTTTTTTTAATTATTTTATAGGTTTAAATTTCAAGCATTATTTTATGATTATCAATTTTACTAAGATATATTAATCATAAACATTAAATAGTTAATATAATAATTATTAATTGACATTAATCACATGTCAATTTTCAAATAATTTTTCAAGCCAAGAGGTCATGACTAATGTATGTTGTAAAATTTGAGGATTTAAACAAATCCGATATTGGAATTGCCGGTGGAAAGGGTGCTAACTTAGGAGAACTTACTCAAGCAGGAATTCCTGTACCACCAGGTTTTGTAGTAACTGCCGAAACTTATCAGAAGTTTATGGAAGATGGTGGAATTAACGATAAAGTTATGGATATTTTAAGTAAAATTGATATTAATGATACTAAAGAACTTCAAGCAGCAGCTGAAGAAATCAAGTCTCTTATTATCAAAACACCAATTCCTGATGAAATAACTACTTTTATTACTGAAGCTTATAATCAGCTTTGTCAAAGAGTTGGAGAAGATGATACTGATGTAGCTATTCGTTCTTCTGCAACTGCTGAAGATTTACCGGAAGCTTCTTTTGCAGGTCAACAAGATACTTTCTTACATGTTTCAGGCACTAAAAGTGTAATAGAATATGTTAGAAAATGTTGGGCATCTCTATTTGAAGCAAGAGCTATTTTTTACAGAGAAGAAAATGATTTTGAACACTCAAAAGTATATATTGCAGTTGTTGTTCAAAAAATGGCTAATGCAGATAAAGCAGGTGTAATGTTTACTGTAAATCCATCTACTGGTGAAGAAGTTGCTTTAATTGAAGGATCTTGGGGTCTTGGTGAAGCTGTAGTATCTGGTGACGTTACTCCAGATAATTATGCAGTCGATAAAAAAGACGACAAAATCATCAATGTAACAATCAGTGATAAAAAAGTAATGTATACCAATGATGAAAATGGAACAAGTATTAAAGTAGATGTTCCAGAAGAACTTAGAGAAGAAAGAGTGCTTTCTGATGCAGAGCTTGTAGAACTTACTGAAATGGGTAAAAAAGTTCAAGCACACTATAAAGAACCAATGGACACAGAATGGGCATTTGAAAAAGGTAAATTATTCTTATTGCAAGCAAGACCAATTACAACTCTTGGAAACGATGACACTTCAGATGCAGATGCAGGCGTTGCTGTAGATGGTGAAGTGGTTGTTAAAGGTCTTGGAGCAAGTCCAGGAATCGCATCAGGTTTAGTTAAAATCATTAAGTCTCTTGATGAGTTGGATAAAGTAAAAGATGGAGATATAATGGTTACAACAATGACAACTCCAGATATGGTTCCAGCTATGAGAAGAGCAGATGGAATTATCACAGATGAAGGAGGAGTTACCTGCCACGCATCCATTATCTCCAGAGAGTTAGGAATTCCTTGTGTTGTAGGAACAGGTTCAGCTACTTCAACTTTAAAAGAAGAACAAGAAGTTACTTTAGATGGTAAAAAAGGATTAGTATTTGAAGGATTAACCGAAGTTAAAGAAGATGCTTTACCTGAAAATACCAATGTAGAAGCTGCTCCAATTATCACAGTAACAGAAGTTAAAGCTAATGTAAGTATGCCTGAAGCAGCAGCTAAAGCAGCAGCAACCGGTGCTGATGGTGTAGGATTACTTAGAACAGAACACATGATGTTGACTAGCGGAATTCACCCAGGAAAATT
>CAYPJH010000041.1:0-3054 GCA_964411035.1 uncultured Methanobrevibacter sp.
CAATTCTCGCAGGAGAACTTCATCTTAACGGTGGTGTCGGTGCATTAGGATTATTTCTCTTCATTGCCGCCGGAACAGCCTTGCTGATACTAAGTAAAAATTTCAACACCTACACCAAAACAGATGATACTATGGTTGAAAATTTTAAAGAATTCAACAGCAATAAAAAGCAAAAAAGCACTCTGTACAAAATTCTTGTGGCGATACTCTGGGTTACTATTTCAGTAATATATTTAATTATAACCTTAGTGGGAATATACTCCATAAGCATTGCTGTTGCGTGCGTAAGCTGGATAATTTTCATTCTCGGCATTGCACTTCAGCAGTTAATAAAGGCAATATTTGACTATGTGGAGGCGAGAAAATGAAAAAGTCAGCACAAAAAAGAATAATCATCTGGTCAATCGTCAGCGTTTTGATAATTTGCATACTTGTTTCAAGTATTGCTTTCATTTCATACACGGGTATTATGTCAAGAATAAATGATTTCTTTTATGATGCTACCTACACGGACGAAATCTTCTACTCGTCAGAAACATCAGAAAAACTCAGTTATTCGCCCAACGAAATTTCATCCATAAATGTTAATGTAATTAACGGTGATGTAATTCTAAAAGCAAGTGATGATGATTTTATTCAAATATATTCGTTAGGCAGTTCTACTGATGACGAAGTAAGCAATTTAGAAACCTTTTACTATGAACAAGATTATGACACAATAACTATCTACGGCAGTAAAGAAGCCTATGATCTTCATGATCAGGAGTTTACATCATCTGATTTCGCCTTTGTATTTGATTCTTTCTATAAAAATATATCGAAAAAAACCATAGTTGTGGAGCTTCCTGTTCACAGCAATATGAACAACATTACTTTAAATACTGCAAGTGCAGGCATTACAGTAAAAAATGTGATGAATACCGAATCTTTAACAATAAATTCTTATTCAGGCATTATTTCGGCAAGCTATGTCAATCCGTCAATTTTTTCAATCAGCAATGTCAGCAGTAAAATTAATTTGGAAAACATCAAAGCAGATGAACTTTCAATTAATAATGTTTCGGGTGATGCCGATATAAGCGGAGATATCGGAAGCCTCTCATATGACGGTGTTTCAGGTAATTTGAACTATTCAACCGATTCACTGAACACAGATTCGATTTCAGTAAACACAGTAAGCGGTAATACAAACATCACGCTATCTGAAAACAACGGTTTTACATTGAATAACTCAAGCCTTTCGGGTAAGATAAAAAGCGGATTTAACGGCAGAACTATTGACGAAAACTATGTTTACGGCGATGGCAGCACTGAAATTGAGTTTAACTCCGTAAGCGGCTCAATTAACATTAATCCGCTGAAAGATGATAAAGCTGAGCAAGAAAAAGCGGAGCAGAAGCGGAATGAGGAAAAAGAGTCTTCAACCTCACAACCTCAGTCAACTATTGCAAAAGCAACTGAAAGTAATGACTAAAAAGGGACTGCTATGAAATTAGGAGAAAAAATTAAAGCCCTGCGGCTACAGAATTGTTTGTCACAACAGAAATTGGCATACAAGCTGTATGTATCAAGGCAAACAATCACAAAATGGGAAACAGGTAAAAGCCTGCCCGACATTCCAAAGCTTAAGGCACTGTCTGAAACTTTTAATACAAGCATTGACATTATGCTTTCTGATGTGTCGTTTGATTAAGGAATAATAATTAATTCTACCCTCTATTCTTTAGATACATAATTCTCAATCAAAAAAGCTGTCCGATAAAAGACAGCTTTTTTGCTTTATCACTCAATATTATCGCCCTCGGGAATAACTATTGCCTCCTTGTCAGGTTCAACAAAGAACCGTGCGTACTGCTTTTCTTCGTCCGAAACGAATTTTCTGTCTGCCAAAATCAGATAAAAGCTTTCCGGTGAATTATCCTTATATTTTTGCAAGCTTTCCTTTTTATACTTGATTTTACTTTTATCAATTATTACTTCATCTTCACCACTATCATCTCCGCCGTTTTCATCATCCTCCGCAGAATTATTGTCAACAGTCACTTCTTCATCATCGACAACCGCTACACTTGATACAACTGATAAATAATCTTCCGAAAAATCTTCATAATATACCCGCTCGATAATTTCAATGCTTGACCACGCAGGAATTTCAAAGCTTATTGACGAGCTCTTTTCTCCGTTGACATAATAATGTGTATAGTAATCACAGTTCATATAACCGCTGTCAGCACCATCAACCGTAATAAGTCCTGCTATTTCAGGTCTTTCGAGCTTAAGCGTTTGGCTCGTATTATTATGAAACTCAAACACAAGGTCATACACTATCAGCGGATAATATTCAAGTGTAAATTCAGGAGTTTTTACCTCTTTTATTTTTACACTGTAATCACCGCAGTTTACAGCTTGATTTATCTTAGAAAAGCTTGTCCTGCTGTCATTTGTGCAGTAATAAAATACTGCAATAGACGAAGCAGAAACAACAACAGCCGATAAAATGATAATTAAAACAGAAAGTAAGATTTTCTTAACTTTCTTTTTAGGCTTTTTTATTTCAACAGATTCTGTCTTACTCTCGTCATTGCTATCGTCATTGTACGATAATACCTGATTTTCTTGTAATTCTTCTTTTGTTTCAATAATTTCTGCTCCGCAGATGCTGCAAATAGTGTCTGCACTTTCAAATCCACAGTTCTGGCATTTCATTGTGTCACCTCAAAATTCATTATATAAAAATCATAAAATAAATTAAATGATTTGTCAATAAAATAAAAAAGCAGCCAGTGGGCTGCACCTGTCCGAGCAGATAGCATCATATTAAAACACACTTTTATGCCCGACTGTTTCCGAGCAATTTCCTATAAAGAAAAAATCAAATTCACTTATATTAACAATTGAATTTGTAAGTCCTTTGTAGTATAATTAGTTCGATAATTATTGTTAATAAACTGCAACGAAAGGGTGATTTGTTTGAGAGGTATATATTCATCAAAAACCAGAATCCGTCATCAGATTTTTACTGAGGTTGCAAGGCTCGCCTATGAGGGCGGCGAC
>CAYPJH010000042.1:0-1631 GCA_964411035.1 uncultured Methanobrevibacter sp.
TTGTAATCCAGCTGGTTCCAGATCCATAATTACCTTTATAAACCATTGGAATGATGATATCAACATATTTTCCTAATGTATTTACATCTTGGCCGTAATAATAAATATTTGAAGTAGTTTCAGGCATTACAGCCACAGATAAAATTATATTTGGATTTATTGCTCTTACTTTTTCAGCAAGTGTTTTTACAAAATTATTAATAGTTTCAGTACCTGTCGGATGTTTATATGCATTTCCAGGGAATCTAAGATAATCTAAGTGAATTCCACTAACTCCTGCTATTCCAGCATAATATATAGCTTCATCTAATTTTTTATCTAATAACTCTGCATTAGGGCTACCATCATCTAAAACCGGGCTAATGAACCCTCCATCATAGAATGCCTGCATCCATATATGAACTTTAATACCATAACTATTTGCCTGCTTAATCCATTGGACAACCTTTTCTTGACCATGGGTTGAAAATGCTGCAAAATTAAGGAAAATGTTTCCTGTTCCTTGACTTGCAAGAGCAGGTAAGTCTGCCTTAAGCATGTCACGACCAAATAACCAATATCCGTTTCCATTTACAGTATTTTCTATTACACGAATTTCAGTTGATAATTTACAATATTCATAAGGATATTCAGATTCAAACTCACATGTTACAGGATAGTTTCCATTTGGTAAATTTATTTTAATTGAAGCAATACCGTCACCATTGGTGGTGGCAGTGTAATCTTTACCATTAACATTAATTATAACATTTTTATTAGCTAATGCAACATTATTATTATCAGATAACATTACACTAAAATCATTTCCATGTATAATATCAAATCCACTTGTAACTGTAAATTTAGTAGGTATTAAATACAATACAGCTAACTTAAATGTTTTACTTGTGGATTTAAGTTTATTGTTTCCATTAAATGAAACCTGAATATCGTAGTTTCCAGGTGCTAAGTTTATTGTTATATATGCAATACCTTCTGAGTTTGTTGTTTTAGTATAAGAAATACCATTAATTATGATAGTTATTTCCTGATTTGGTATTGTAACAGTACCTGCTTTAAGTATAATATCAAATTTTTGACCTTTATCTGCATAAACTTCAGTTGTAGTTGTTGAAAGATCTGTAACATCAGTTGAGATAAGAGTTATGTTAGTACTATTTTTTGATTTATCATAACCCTTTTTATCTATTTCATATTCAATAAGATAATGATTCGGATTTAAATTAATTGCAATAGATGCCATTCCATTTTTATCTGTATATCTGTCATATTTAACACCATTTATAAAAAATATTACTTTAGTATTGTTTAATGGTGTTCCATCTGTATCTTTAACAATTAAAGAAAAATTTTCACCTTTATTTATTATGTCATCACATACTTCATAAATAACACTTTTTCCTTTTTCCACGATGACTGCGGTTTCTTTTGCAGATGGTTCATAAACATCAGTTCCGTTAAACTGATATAGTGCAGTATAAGATCCTGCAGTTAAATTAATATTAAAATATGCAACACCATCTTTATCTGTTGTAGCTTCATACCATGTATTATCTATTAATAATGATACTACTTTATCTGGTACTGTGTACACTAATTCATCAATTAAAGTTACAGAAATAGTTTGATTG
>CAYPJH010000043.1:0-2952 GCA_964411035.1 uncultured Methanobrevibacter sp.
AAAAGATTTTTTTTTTTTTTTTTTTTTTTTTGAGTTTGACACAACACAATGCCTTTATTTTTAAGTGGTGCTGATAATAGAACCTGGGTCCGCCTGTGCTAAGTGAGTGCTCTACCGCTGAGCCACAATCCCAGTCTGAAAAGATTGTTTTTTATGTGGACTACACACAGCTTTCTCTATGGTGAGAAAGAAGTGAAATGATCTTCAATAGCCTAAAAATGAATGAAAGTCTCCAGGTGGCCAGAATATGAAGTATACTAAAGTTGTATAGAAATAAGGAAATACAGTTTGGCGGAGTCAATGGCCACAAAAATTGACACACAGCATGAAGTTCTCGAACTTAGGTTAGAGGTAAGTTGGACCCAAGAAACAGAAAGAAGCTTGCCCAAGTGCTGTGAGGAAAAAAGAAACTCACTAAGCAATAGTGAGTTTATTTAATTCAACAAATTCAGACTCCAAATAGATAAGAGAAAATTGACGGAAAATAACAGGATAAAAAAAAATCCGAACTGAACTCATAATAAATTTGGTAGCACCCAGGACAAAGAGAAGGAGAATTAATGATGAGAGGAGAGAAAGAGTTTGAGAAAATTATGGAGTACTACAAATGAAAATAAAGACTAAACAGTGAGACAAATCCACTAAAAATAAAGATAATTAGTCTTGGTGAGGAATGAATTTCAGCAACTAAAAATAACAAGTAATGATTTAGCACAGTAATAAAACTAAAATTTACTAGAAAAAATAAATAAATAAATAAATAAATCTATGCATAGAGCACTTTGAGTTTTAGGCAACATTCGGGTGCCTTTTAGTTAAGTAGATCTTCAAGAATTTGGAAAGAATACCTGAGACAATGGAGCAGAAGCCAACTTGCTTAAAGGGTTTGAGTTTTAGACTGGTATTGAACTTCCCTACAGTACCATTCACTGCTAACATCAGAACATTCAAAATAAAAACTATGAGCCAAAAGTTGAAGTTATTCTCAAGAAAGATTAAATTGATGACTATAAAGCTTGGATTTATTGTATAAATATTATTAATAATTAATTTTATCTAATTAGGAAGTTAATCAATATAAGCAGTCTCCAAAATAGAGAAATTGTGTTAATAAACATAGGTCCATTTAAATATAGAAAAGAGTATTTTCAAATTGAATGGGCAATAATTACAGAATGAATTATACAGTAATAAATATTGGATAATGTAATGATGTAAATATCAAATATTAGAATAAAGGAGAAGCAAAAGTATCAATGTCCTTATCATTTATAGTAAAGGTTAATAAAAGTTAATAGCTCATGTAGTTACAAATAACCTTTTTACTTTCATATGTATATTTGGTTTTTATATGTATATACAGTTCTCATATTTTCATATAACTTAAGAGTCTGAGGAAATATAAAATGTGGTAAAATATTGTTCTAATTTAGTAATGTTTCCTTTTCTTCTGGTAATTCTAGTAAAAATTAATTTCATTACATATTTTTATCAAATTAGTAGAATGCAATCTATTTTTATAATTAAATATTATTTACTCATCCTGTTTGCAAAACTATGTGAAACATTTTTATGTAAAAATAATTATTAGGATTATTAGAAAATGTAGTATTGTGTGATTTTTAAATAACTCAGTTTTTGTTAATATTATTTAAAAATTTTCAAATGTATTTTTGATATTTAAAAAAACATTGTTCTCATTATATTGTAATATGTATTATGTCACTGTGACATTATTTTAAGTTATTAACTTAAAGATTTAACAAAAAATTGAATCTACTCCAATGAATATAAAATGTGCAAATTTAGAAAGCATAAGTCTCAAATTCAAATATAAATGATGCTGTACAAATGGCAACTGTATTTTAATGAAAAAAACATGAACACAAGTCAAACAGAACATGGTGTTCTAAGACATAGTTAAAAATGGGATAAGACACCAATGACTTTGGAAATAAATGCATACAAATGCATAGGGGTATAAACTAAACATAAAATGCCCTAAAAGATGAATGTATCTGAAATACACTAACCCTCAATTTCAGGTTATGCCAAACTTGTTAATGTTCTTCTTGATATTTGCATTGATAAATTTATAATGATATTAAAAATAGGCATTTTGTACCGTAGATTGAATACCAGTCAGATTCAAGAGTACTTCATCATGAGCAGGCATAAGGAAATATAAGAGACTAAAAAACAATGGAATGGTAATGACAATTATCACAAAAATTTCATTTATGAAAAAATCACCTCAGGCCCAAATTTTGGGGACCAGCCAACCATGGACTGAAGCCTCTGAAACCATAAACATAAATAAACTTTCTCTCCTCTAATTTTTTATTTTGTTTATTTAAGTCATAAAATCTGAAAGCTGATGCAAACATTGTCCTTCTCTTGAATCTTTATTTGGATATATCCAGTGGTCTCCTTGAGTCTCTCTTCTGTCACAGAGTACAATGCATTCACAGAGCAGGGAGTCCAGCACAGGGAGGTTAGCTTTCCTGAGAAAACCATCCAGGTAAAACCTTTGCAATTTATAACAAGGCTGGAAAAATCATATATATATATCTATGTCTATCTCTCTATATATATATTGATATAGGTATATATGCCAGAAGATATATTCTTCAATTTTTTGTATTTTAAAAAATTAAAATATATCAAATGCAATAAATAAATTATGTTAATTTTACTGCACTATTAAATTAATTTTATATGTGAATACCAGGTAATTGCCAGAAGGTAATTCCCTAGCAGCCTAAGGTATGTTAAATGGCATGTGAAATGCATCTATATTGTTGCAGTTTGTTCTTCTTTTCTATTATTTTTATGTAATACCTTTAATCTAGCCCTTTGTCTTTTGTTGGGCCCTTGATTGTTTTCAGTTGTTGACTATGTGAATCAAATTGCTATGAATACACATAATATAGATGAGCAAACTCATCCATG
>CAYPJH010000044.1:0-2292 GCA_964411035.1 uncultured Methanobrevibacter sp.
ATCCCCAGCACCACAAAAAAGTACCTTATTGAATGATTGAGAGCATTTCCCTATGTGAGAGCCTGCTCTTCTAACTCTCATTACAATCCTTGTCAAATTAAATATTGTGTCAATGATCATATGGTTGATGTGATATATATTTAATCATTTTTATTTCAGGAACCATTGAT
The DNA here is from genome assembly GCA_964411035.1 of uncultured Methanobrevibacter sp. Lineage (GTDB taxonomy): Archaea > Methanobacteriota > Methanobacteria > Methanobacteriales > Methanobacteriaceae > Methanocatella. The sequence continues at coordinate 171 of CAYPJH010000044.1, forward strand.
GTTCAAGGATGTGGCAATTGCTTTCTCTGATGAGGAGTGGAAATGCCTGGACCCTGTTCAGCAGACTTTATATGGAGATGTGATTTTTAGAGATCTATAAAAACCTGGTCTTTGTGGGTGAGCATAAATTTCCATCAGAATTCCTAGTTAACTACCAATATTTAATTTTTTAAATTTGTAGAATATCTTTTTGCCACTTCTATTCTGCACAAAAATGTTTTAAGTTCTTGTTTTTAGAATGAAGATTGGGCATTTGTTTATTTAGAAAGAAATGTTAACGGATTTTCTTTTTATGACCAACCTATCTTTTCAAAGTGATGCTGACTATCTGGAGATTGAAAACTGTTGCAAAGTATTTTAGTGGTTCTGTCAAAAACAAAATTTGAAAAAAGTAATTGTCTAGACTCTTCTATGATTCCTTTATTTTTCCTAATGAGTTCAGCATTTAAAAACATCAGTAGTTAGCAAGAAAATTAAAAAAAAAATGAACCTTATTCCATTTTCCAACAAACACAAAATCTTTAAATCATCCTTGGTCATTTCTGTCTCAAAAGCAATAACCTTGGAATTTGAAGAGAAAAGTGACAGTAGCCATATATTCATGTGGGTAAAAGTCAAGGAAGCAAAGAATATGAATAAGATGTCAAAATGTCAAAAAAAAAAAAGTCACTCTTTAAAATGTTGAGAAGCTAAATTCTAGCAGAAATTATATTTCTAATCCTAGGTTTTATTGTCTTGCATTCATAACAGAGCATACCCTGCCGCATGTTTGACATACTTCCCAATTCTTTAAGCTCCTTCTTGTATTTCAGTTATCTCCCTACATTTAAATAAACAAAGCACACCCTAATGCCTGTAAGAATTTGCATAATTTGACAGATGTCTATTGATCTTTAGAAACTCCTTAGAAAATCTGTGCATATTTTTGATATCTCTAGGTTGAACTATTGTAATATATTAATATCATAGAAGAATTTCTTTAATATAATTCATTTATTTATTTATTCAAATTTCCTCATCAGAACATTTTATTATCGCTTATACTGGATTTTCTGTGAAAATTTTCTGTCATGTAATGAATAGTAGTGATTCACAATGCCTGCTCCTAGACTATAAAAATATAGCTGATAAATGTAATTTAAAGAAAGATTTCTAGGGCTGGGGCTGTAGCTCATTGACTGAGGGCTTGCATTGCACATGTGAGACACTGAGTTTGATCTTTGGTACCACTTAAAAATAAACAAAAAAGTAAAATAATAACATTCTTTTCATTTATAATTACAAAAAAAAAATTAAAGAAGGATTTCTAAGGTACTACTGTGTTTAGAATTTTGTGAGTTAGATTTTCTCTAATTCTTGTTTCTCTTTTTGAGATCCACTGTTTTGAGTAGTTTCAGTATTGCTCAGTAATACTGAGTTTTCTCAAATCAGAAATTTTTAAAAAAATTATTATACATATATGTTATAATTGAGTAAAAATTTTTCTGATTTCTCACTTGAGGACAATATTAGGTAAAATTAAATTGTACCTGAACCATGTTCCCATTTTTAAGAAAGTTAAATATGCTTATTTACATGTATAAATATTACCCCTACTTTGTTTATTATTTGTCTATAGTGCCTTGATTGTTTACTCTGTTTATGTGATTATTCATATAATTTATCTAAATTTTATTATATTTAAGCATATGTATGTATACTGGAGATTGAAGTCAGGAGTGTTATACTACTGAGCAACAATTCCAGCCCCTTTTAATTTTTATTAAAAAAAAAAATTCTTGCTAAGTGACTGATGCTGAATTTGCATTTTCCTTCCTCAGACTCCCAAAGTAGCTAGAATTACTAACATATTCATCATCTCTATACAGATGAATCTGTTCTTTGTCTAGTAGTAAAAATCTAGCATTTTAAAGATTTTTACAATTTTGTTTATCTTTTAGGAAGACAGCTTAGGTCCCCCAAGTGCCTCTCTTTAAAATGCAAAGCCATCCACTGTGACAAAAATATCAATCAGTAAGCTGCTTCTGTAGATAAAGCCAAGACTGCAACAGAGATGTTGCCTGCTCCCCAACACCCGGTGAACTCAGGATGAGCTAAGGACAACAGATGGCACCCTTGTGCC
>CAYPJH010000045.1:0-3173 GCA_964411035.1 uncultured Methanobrevibacter sp.
ATTCTTCAGCAATTTTTACAGGGGAAAAGACTTTACCTATTTTAGCCATATGCCCACCAATAGATGGAGATTGCTCTATTAATGTTACTTTTGTTCCCTGTTTAGCTAAAGACAATGCTGCATTCAAACCGGCAATTCCACCTCCAATGACAGCTACTTCATTAGGGGTTTGGCAATAAATAGGATTCACTTCATCAGACTGCTTAACTTTCTCAATTGAAGCATTGATTAAAGTAATTGCCTTTTTGGTTGCTTTTTGAGGATCATCATGAACCCATGAACATTGTTCCCGAATATTAGCCATGTCCATTAAATAAGGATTTAATGGCTTTATATAATCCTGAAATGTTTTTTCATGACTAATAGGAGAACATGCAGCCACAACAATACGATCAAGGCCATGTTCAAAAATTGCATCTCTAATTATTTTTCTACCGTTTAATGAACAAAGATTTTCAAACTGCTCTACTACTTCAACATTTAACGAGTCTTTAACTTTATCAATATCAACAATATCTGAGATATTTCCCCCACATTCACAAAGAAAAACCCCAACTTTCAAATCATCACTCATTAATATCCCCCACGACTTTTTTTAAATCTTTTAACTTATCTTCCACTGGAACAGTATGTGCCTGTACTCCAACAACCTTATTAAAATCAGCACCCATAACAATAGCCATAAATTGCGCAATATTTAAATGAATAATATCAAAATCCTCATTAGTCCTTTCTGAAATTAAATTCTGATACCTGTCAAACTGAACATGACAATTAGGACACAAATGAACTAAAATATCAACGTTGTCCTCTTTTAATGACCTTAACTTATCCTCTGTAACCTTTAAGGATAGCTCCTTATTGGAATATCTTTGCCTAAATCCGGATCCGCAGGTAGTTCTTTTATGATCATAAAAATCAACAGTTTCACAGCCACATGCAGAAATAAGCTCATCTAAAATTTGAGGATTTCTAAATCCGCCAATAGTATCATCATAATGAACCTTACAGTAATGGCATCCATGATGAGTAGCTATTCTGAAATCACTTAAATCATATTTCACATGTTTTCCAATATTATCCTTCTTATTGTATAGAACATCCACTACATGGAAAATGTTATTGCTGGATTTAGTAGAATCCTTTTCATAAATTAAATCATCCAAATCAGACTCTTTAAAAACATCATTTACTTTATCACGAACATCATCCTTATTATTAAGAATATTGGCAACCTTCTTATTGATTGCATAACAGGTAGCGCACATCATAACAAGATTTGGCCTTTTAATGTTTTGAGCTATCTTAAAATTACGGGCACCTAAACATGTGGTAGTAAATTGATCAAAAATATCAGAATAATGACCTAAACCAGTACAGCAGGTCTGTTTTTCAGATACTGCATAATCAATCCCTAATTTATCAAAAACAAACTTTGTTGATGATTCTATTCCAGGATATTCAACACTTACAAGACAGCTTTTAAATAAAAGAATATCCTTATCAGGTATTTGCTTCATAGTTAACCTCTATCATTCTTTCTAACTTTGTCTATCCTTTCTTTAAATCCGCAATTTGTTAAAATTGTAGAAACCTCATCGATTACATCTTTAGGAGGCACTAATGAATCAAGACTTAATTCATCTCTAATATCTCCAAGGTTTTGTCTAAACTCCCACCATCCTTCAACATCCTCTTCAATATCAGGGTAAAATTTTGAAGGTATAGCTCCAATAGCTGAATTATAATAGCTATCTGCAAAACCTAAATAATCATAAATCTTATCATCAGCCTCTCCTTTACTAATTGCAAACTGTTTTAAAATCTGGTTAACTTCACATACGCTATTTCCAACAGGACAGGTACTGTGGCAGGTATAGCAATAGAAACAGTTCCAGATTTCATCATCATCAATTAAGCTTTCATCACCCTGAAGAACCCTTTCAATAATGTCACGAGGATTGTAGTTGGAATGTTTGGCTGCAGGACATGTGGAAGTGCACATTCCACACTGAACACACTTTAAAACTCCATCTTCTTTAGAAGACTTAATATCTTCAATAATGGATTCTGCTAAGCTTAAAGGAGTATCTGCAATTTTTTGAACCTTCATTTTATCACACTATAAATAAAATTCATTATTTTTAATCATTTTTTTAAGCTTTAAAGAAAGTTTGTTAGCCCTTAACATATCAGACTGCCTGCATACAATAGGAATATCATGGTTTTCTCCATTAATTTCTAATTCAACAGAACCAGTATTCATTTCAATAGCTTTATTTCTACAATAATGAGCGCAAAGACCGCAACCAAAGCATCTGTACAGATCTATTTTTTTATCATATATTGCATTTGTCGGACAAATTTCTTCAACCAGACAGCTACTGCAATTATCACACATTGTCCTATCAAATTTAGGCCTTAAATCATAATCTCCCCATGCATCTTCATAGGTCATTTCTGTTATTGGAAAACGGCCTTTAATATCAGATACTGTTAGAGGAATATCCTTATTTTGAATTAATAGGTTGTTATAGATATCTTCATTTAAAACAGGAATTGGAACAGCTACAGTATCATAAACCTCTCCACCTTCCCCTGTTTTAAATCCGCCAATAAATGATGAATCCATTTCTTTTAAATTTCCTGTAAGCATTAGATTCGGTTTTTCAGCAGTACTTCTCGTACCATTTCCAATAACTAATCCTTCCGCTCCATTTAAAAGGATTTTAGTACCGAATTTAATTATGTTTTGGGAGGGGTCATTTTGAAGAGGGTTTAACTGGCCACAGCCTGAAAATGTTAAACCGCTGCAGAATCCTTCAAGAGGTATTGCACAGAATATTGAAGAGACAGGAGTGTTTGAAGGATTAGTAAATGCGGTGTAATTCTTAAAAGCCATTCTTGTTCCAAATAGCTGAGCTGTTTGTATTTCATCAATATTTACACTAGATTCAACAATATCTCCTTCAAGAGTTTCTACTTTAACATCAATGTCTTTTCCTTCAAGAATATCTTTAAATAAGAATCCTCCACCATAGCTAGAATCATGAACTGATTTGCTGGTTCCATTTAATATCAAATCAACAGAACCTAACCATTCATTGGGACAGGGACCTACATTACCCGGAACATCATTTAAATATATGTTTTTAGCTCTCATGAAAGTTCCC
>CAYPJH010000046.1:0-11787 GCA_964411035.1 uncultured Methanobrevibacter sp.
TCTAAGCTGAATATCTAAGTACAAAACAGAATATAGCTAAAATAATAGTAATAACTATAACATGTTCTGGGATAAGTTTTGGACCAACACTTTCTTCATCAAAGTATCTTACTAAACCTGCACCTGTTTGTGGCATGCTCATTTTATTATCTTTTTTTGCCATGTTATCTCCTTTACAGTTAATTAGTTAAAAATCAAATATATTAATATTTATTAGTTGTCTTAATATATAAACTTGGCTTTTATATGGTCACTGCCAATTTGAAAGTTGAATATATTTGAAAGAATTAATTAAATTTTATAAGATGAAATCCTATTATAAAATACCAGATAGTTGTTTATTAATAAAAAAAGAGGGAATAAATAAAGGATTTATTCCATGAAAATAGCTGGTTTGTAAGGCATTGCATTATTTGCCTTGTTTTCTGGGTCATAACTGTTATCTGTATGGATTATAATTTCCTTACCTATTTCTTCAGTTATGTAATCAAGTGCATCTTCCAATATCTTTGATTCATCGATTTTACCAATGTAGCGGGTTTTAGTCATTTCACGACTTATTTTCTTAGCTACAGCAGCGATTTCTTTTTTATTATCATGAATATTTGCACCGATTGCTTTACCCATTATCTGACCTATGTCTGGTTTACCTACTTCATCAGCTATTTTATAAAGTTCCCATTTCCAGTCTGGAGCCAGGTAAATGTGTGTTTTTGAAATATCTTCTCCTACCATTTTTTGAATTTGATTTATATCTTTGATTATGTTTTGAACTAGCTGTTCTGATCTTTCTATTTCATCACTGATTAGTTCATTGTTGTATTCAGGCCAGCTAGCTTGTGATACAAATCCTTCTCCTCCATATTGTTGCCATAGCTCTTCGGATGTGTGTGGTGTAAATGGTGCAAGTAGTCTTATCCAGTTTGATGCTACTTCTGAGAGAACATATATTATAGCAGGGTCCTGTTTATCAAGTAGGTGTTTTACCCTGTATGTGTAATGGTCTATGTCTTTTTTAAGTAGGAATAATGCTTCCTGAAGTGCTTTTCTTGTTTGGAAACCTTCCAATGCAATTGTTGCTTCTTTAATATGTTTATGAAGCTGGCTTATCATCCATAAATCTATTGTTCGTGTAAGTTCTTCTTTTTTGATGTTGTTTAAATCTAGTTTGCTTCCTTTAATTTCTTCAACTTTTGCGATGAATTCTTTAAACCATTCCAGTCTTCTTTTTGTTCCCAGTACTTCTTTTTCTCTCCAATCGAAGTCTTGCCATGGTTCTGCTGAAGCCATTAAGAATAAACGAACTACATCTGCACTATAGTCTTCAATTGCATCTTTTAAAAGGATTACATTTCCTTTTGATGAAGACATTTTATTTCCTTCCAACAGTCCCATTCCAAATACTACTGTTCCTTTCGGCCATTTGTCCTCTGGGAAAATTGCACTATGGTGGAACATTAAAAAGCTTAGATGGTTTCCTACAAGGTCTTTAGCAGATAATCTCCAGTCAAGAGGATACCAATAGTTGAATTCATCCTGGATTTCATTAACTGTGTTTTCATCGACCTTAATATCTTCACTGTCAATGTTTAAGAATACTTTGTTGAAAAATGCGTCGTTTAAGAGTTCAGGATCCATATCTCTTAAATATTTAGCTATTGTGTAGTAGGACATGTAGATTGTGGAATCGGTTAGAGGTTCTATTAGCCATTTATTGTCCCATGGAAGTTTTGTTCCAAGTCCTATGTTTCTAGAGCATGCCCAATCATCTAACCAGCCAAGATAGTATTCGAAGTTGTTTCTAATTTCTTCAGGGACTATTTTTTCTCCTTCAAGGACTTTGAATGTTTTTTCGGTCCATTCTTCATCAGAGTATTTCATAAACCACTGATTGTCCATTATTTTTACAACACATCTTTCTCCGCATCTGCAGATAATTGGCCTTTCAGCAAAGTCGTACATTATGGTAGCTGTGTTTTCTTCAAGCATTCTGTTTTTATATTCTTCACGGGCTTCTGATACTTTACCACCACCATATTCTTCAAGCATTTTACCTTTGCTGAATTCTATTTTATATAATTCATTTGTTGCTTCCTGGAGTTTTTCGTCTTCCTGGCTTTCAATTGCCATTGATTCTATTATGTCTTTGGCAGGTATTTCTCCATATCCTTTTACTTTAACAACAGGTATTGGATTAACATCTTTTATAATATCTTCCAAATCATATTCTTTTATTAATTCTTTGTTGTTTTTCAAGTCGTTTAATGCTATATAATCAGCTGGTGCATCAGCAGGTTCTGAGAAAACTACTCCACTACCATATTCTCCGTTTACAAAACTGGCTGGTAGAATTGGCAGTTTTTTACCTGTAACCGGGTTTTCAACAAGTGTGGCAATGTATTCTTTTGGGTTGACTTGGGATATTATTTCTAAGTCTTTTATTTGGTGTTGAAGGTTGTGGTGTGATTCTTTACTTATTATCCAGTTTTCTCCATTTGCATTTACTTCAACATATTCTATGTCTGGATTTAACCATAGATTTGTTGCACCTATGATTGTTTCTGGTCTTAAAGTAGCTGTTACGAAGATTTTTCCATTTCCTTTAAATTTAAGAAGAGTTAGTTCATTAACTCCTACCCCTTCACCTTCAAGCAGATCATGGTCCCCTACAGGGTTTTCACATCTTGGACAGTATTTAACTGGATGTTCCCCTTTTTTTATTAATCCTGCATCCTTAAGTTTTCTGATTTGCCATTCTACGAATTTTTTATATGTTGGGTCAATTGTTCTAAATTCTCTTCTCCAGTCAATTGAATATCCCATGTCATGCATGACATCATGGTATTCGTTACTAAAGTATTTTACAATGAATTCCGGATCTTCCATTTTAGGCAATGTTTCTTTAGGGACTTTATGGACTTTTTCATATAAATCTAGTGTCCAAGGTACTTTTCTTTGAATTCTGCTTGCTATTCCAATTACAGGTGCTCCTGTTACATGCCATGCCATTGGAAACAGTACATTGTATCCGTTCATTCTTTTAAATCTTGCATAAACATCAGGAACTGTGTATGTACGTCCATGTCCAATATGCATTGCACCACTAGGATATGGAAATGCAACTGTTAGGAATAATTTTTCTTTATCATTAGGGTTTGATTCGAATAATTTTGCATCATCCCATTTCTTCTGCCATTTTCTCTCTATATTTTCTGTCACTAAATCACCGTTAATTTATTTATTATTAGGGGTTGCTGGAATTTTTGATTTATGAGCATTTCTTTTAACTTTATCAATAATTCTATTAACTTCTTCAATTGGTACGTCTATTTCTTCTGCTATTTGACTAGCTTGCTTATTTAAATCAATGTAGTTGTATAAAATTCTATCTAATACTCCATAGCCCATTCCTATTTCCTCTTCATCAGTTTGATTATTCCACAATCCTCCACGAGGAGGTTTTGAAATAATTTCCTTAGGCACACCAATATATTCAGCTAGTTGTCTTACTTGGCTTTTATAAAGCTCTCCTATTGGTTCCATATCACATGCTCCATCTCCATGCTTTGTAAAGTAACCAATTAAAATTTCACTTCTGTTTCCTGTTCCTCCAACAATGTAGTTTTTAGTATTAGCAAAGAAGTATACGATTGACATTCTAATTCTTGCCTTTAAATTTCCAATAGCTAATTTATTATCTTCATCTTCACAGTTAGTTACAAGTAAAAATTCATTAAGGATTTTATCAATAGCCATCTCTTTATAATCAATTCCAAGTAATTTAGCAAGGTCAGTTCCATGAACTTTGTCTTCAGTTGGTGTGGTTGTTGATGGCATTACAACACCAAATACATTTTCTTTTCCTACTGCTTCAGCTGCTAAAAAAGCAGTAACAGTTGAATCTATACCTCCACTTAATCCTATAACGATTCCACTTGCATTAGCTTCAGACATTTTATCTTTGATAAAATTAATAATTTCATTTTTTGTTTTTTCAAAATCTAAAATTGGAACCTCTGTCATCTAATCACGACTTTTTTTTAATTATTATTATTTATGGATTTTATTTTATTTAAAAAATAAGTGTATAACTTGACTTTGTAGTTATTTTTATTATATCAAATAATATAAAACAGCAGCAAGTACAAAAATTAGGTGATGGAAAATATGTGCTTAGCATCTTCATTTTATTGAATTTTTGAATGTTTATTTTGTAATTCTTTTATATGATTTTTGGGAAATTTTTTAGAAAGCCAGCCACTATTTTACTAGTTTTAAATTAAAAATAAAGAAAAAATAGAAAAATATCGTCAAATGCATTTAAAATAAATTATTCCCATATGTCTGCCATCTCAATACATGCAGTTAATTTATTTTTAATGACATCATCTTCACGCGCATCTTTAAAATCATGAAATGTTGTATTTCCAGCACCGTGGCCTGATGCCGGAGCTTCTATTGTATAATATCCAAATTTAATATTATAATAATTATCTACAAATATTCCATATCCTCCAATCGGGAAATGATATTTATCATAATATGAATCATATTCATCTATTTCACCGGTTAAATCTATATACACTGTGTCAATCATGTATGTAGGTTCCTCTGAAAATTCGTCATCATACCCCCAACATCCAAGGTCTAAAAACAATTCATCAGATTCATTCAAATTCTTTTTGATGGATTCTAAATTAGGTTCAACATCTACAATATCATTTTCCTTAAAAGCAACAGATTGGCCCGTATCCACATTTTGAATTACTTTTTCTAGTTTGTCCCAATCAATTTGTTTTGTATCCGTCATGATTATATTATGTGATAACCTGATATAAAAATATCTATCACATATAAAAAAATAATTTACTGGAAACTGAAATTTTAAGTTAATCTATTAGAAAAATTAAATTAATACAGAGCTGTGAAAATTTGAAAATAACCGGAGTGTTGTTTATTGTTCTTTGATTCATATCAATAGTGTTTATTGCTCCATTTTGTAGGATATCTCTCTTTTTATTTTTCAGATATTTTATTTTTTGAAACTTCTTTTTCGATTAGTTTTATATATTAAATAATATAAAATAACATTAAGTTACTAAAGTATTTCAGGAGGTAAAACTTTGGCATTAAAAGATTATTTTAAATTTAATAAAGACAAAACAACATTTATTTTTGTAGGTGGGAAAGGAGGTGTTGGAAAAACATCAATATCATCTGCAACAGCATTATGGTTAGCAAATAACGGTAAAAAAACATTAATTGTATCAACAGACCCTGCACACTCACTATCTGACTCATTGGAAGTTCCAATTAGCCATTACCCAAGAGAAATAAAAACCAATTTATTTGCTGTTGAAATAGATCCTGATGAAGCAATGGCTCAAAAACAAGCAGTTCTTGAAGCTCAAAAAGCACAATCAACACAAGACAAACTTATGGGTCTTGATATGTTAAGTGATCAATTGGATATGGCATCCGCATCACCAGGAGCAGATGAAGCAGCAGCATTTGAAGTATTCCTATCTGTAATGACTTCTAATGAATATGACGTTGTAGTATTCGATACAGCACCAACCGGCCACACTTTAAGATTACTCTCATTCCCTGAAGTAATGGACTCCTGGGTTGGAAAAATGATGAAAATCAAAGCAAAATTAGGTGAAACTGCAAATAAACTTAAAAATCTCATTCCATTTATGGATGCTGGAGACGATGTTCAATCTACAGAAGAGTTAGAAAGAACAAAAAGACAAATTAACGAAGCAAAAGAAGTTTTATCAGACCCTGATAGAACAACATTTAAAATGGTTGTTATTCCTGAAGAAATGTCAATATATGAATCTGAAAGAGCATTGGAAGCCTTAGACAAATATAACATAACTGTAGACAGTGTTATTGTAAACCAAATAATGCCTGACATTACTGACTGTGATTTCTGCCATTCCAGACATGAACTTCAGCAAAAACGTTTAGTTTTAATTGATCAAAAATTCAATGACCAAAAAATACTTCAAGTTCCTTTATTTAAAGACGAAGTTAAAGGTCAGGAAAAGCTTTTAAACTTAGCTGAAATATTATATGAAAACAAGGATAATGATGAAGTTAAACAAAATGTTATTCAATTATAAAAAATAAAAAAAATAAGTTATTATTAAAAATAACTTATTAAAACTTTTTTTAAATATACAGGACTACAAAATACAAGATTAAGCTCACCATTACTCCAATAAAACGAATTTTACTATTTTTCCAAGCATTAGTTAATGAGTTATCACTATTGTCTAATGTGAAATTAGAACATAATACTGCTACCAATAGAAATCCGCAATAAGGTATTGAAAAATGCCAGTTTATAAAGAATACAATATAAAAACTTAATACAATGAAAATAGTTCTTAATATAAATTCAATATAATCATTATCTGACAAATAAACAAATGACTCTGGATTTTCATTTCCTGCTATAGACCATCCTTTTATTGTAATTACAAAAAATAAAACTGTTAAAAACAATGCAGATAATAAATGAGAATCAAAAAAACCATAATGACTGCAGCAAATAACAGCAATTGCAACTACTATCAATATCGGGCTTAAAATTTTATTTATATGATACATACTTATCTTTTTCATATTGGGTTAAATTTCGTCTGCCAGTTACTGAGTCAATATATATCCCTTTTTCAATATCAATATTTCCCCTATCATCATAAGGAATTTCAATATAATCCGTATAATAGGTTTTATTATTTACAACAGCTATAGTTCGTACATCAGAAACAGAGCCATGAGATGCATAATATTGCCATGCATCCTCAGGAGCATATCTATTTCTATAATTCAAAGTATACTCTTGAAAAGTAACGCCTAAATTAAATGCTAAAACTGATGCTGTTGCAGATTTTGATAGTAATGTAACGAAAAATGATGTGGCTGGAAATGAAGCATCAACTATCTGTTTCATAATAAGTTCAGGTTTTAAAGAAAAGAAATTGAATGCATTTAAAAAGTTTTTTGAGTCTTTTAAAAACCTATTTTGTATATATCCAAAAGTATTTTCAATTCTAGGTTGTATAGATGTACAATGCTCAGATACACTTCCCTTAAAAACCAAATTAGAAATAAATGTATCAATGTCAAAAACAACTAATGCCATAACATCTCCTGTAACCTTATCAATGATAAATTTATCACTGGCATTTACTAACTTTATAGTTAGCTTTCCATCCTTTTCATCAATTATAAAATCATTACCCTCATATATTCCATTAAATATCTTATTAACAGATGAAGATGCATTATTTCCTGTTGACTGAAGTCCGAATTCTTCACATACTGAAAATAAAAATCCATAATATAATTTGAATAATCTTGAATTGGTTTCATTTCCCCAAACATTAAGTGAGGTATAGGCATCCAATGAAAGCTGTGCCCAATCGATAGTTACAAGAATCATTTGAACATCCTTATTCCATGTTATATTAAGGTTTTCGGCAAATTCTTTACTATATCCATCAACAGACCACATGGTCATAAGGCCGGACAAATATAGTTCAAATGCATATTTTACATACTCTCCATTAAAATCTAAAGCCTTACTCATTTCATTTTCCATGACTTGGCCTGTAATCTTTTCAGAAGTCAAAATATAGGTTTGTATTGTATCAAAATCATTGAATGAAGGATGGTTTTTAAAACTGATGGTTGTTGCAGGTGCTTCCAATAGAACTTGTCTTGTAAATGTATGATTAGAAGATTTAAATGTGGAATTGGCAAAATCAGGTGTTGAAAATCTGAAACCTAAATCTACAAGTTTTGCATAATCCTCATAATAGTAGAATGAACACATATTTACTGTTGCTACAATTTCATTGTCTACAACATATTCAATCTTAAATGTTTCATTATCATATAAGAAGATAACACTAAATTGGCCTATATCTGAAGTTTTTCCATAAAATGTGATTAATACATTTCCATTTAAAGATTTAAATTCAAGACCCTGTTTAATAGTATAAGAAGTTTCAATACCTTCAGAAGTGATTAAATAAGAGTTTTTATCTGTAATTAATGGATAATTTCTATCACTAGCAAAATCCAATTCATATCTTGCATTATTATAATCAATGGTGAACTCTCTTATAAATGGACAGGTAAACCCATTGTAAGATTCTGTTCCTTTAATGCTTAAAGTATAGTTGAAGGTTGGCTGTGTACTTACAACCATATCTCCATTTATTGCACTGTGGAAAAATAAATTATCTCCATCAAAGCTAACTTTTAGATTATAAGTTCCATCTCGAAGATTGATTTTAAGTTTTGCAATACCTTTATCATCAGTGATTTTTTTATAAGATATTCCATTGACAGAAATGTAGACTTCCTTACCTGCCAGTGCAATTCCATTAACATCAACTAATTTTACACTGCAATATGTTCCTTTTCTAATAATGTCTGAAGTAAGAATATGAATATTTGATGCTAATTTATCGTTTGTAACTTTAATTATATTACTTCCAGTTAAATCAGCATATTTACTTCCCCCATAAACATGGTAAGTTATATTATATTCTCCCCCATTAAGATTAATTTTTAAGCTTGCTTCTCCCTTATCATTTGTTGTTCTTTTGTAATCTACACCATTAATAGTAAAGGTTAATTGTTTATTGGCAAGTGGAGAATTTGTTTCATTGTTTCTAAGTGTAATAGTATAAAATTCCCCTTTTCTATTTAAATATAAATTAGAAGAATTTAATACCATGCTTGCAGGTTTTATTATGACAATGCTAGAATTACTTAGACTATTTTCATTTAGATAGTTTTTAACAGTATATTTTCCTGGACTTAAGTCTAAATTGACTCTTGCAACTCCGTCTTCAAATGTTTTAGATTCAACTGTTTTAATAAACTTATTGTCCTGATAAATATCAGATTTTATAGTTTCATTTACTAATCTTGAATTATCTGAATCAGTTATAAAAACTAAATAAGGTATAGGGCCATCTACACAGGTTTCAAAATCTTGAGATTTAATTATAACATCCAAATAGGTAACTTCAAAAGTATTAACGCCTGATGATTTTAAATACCCTGAAGATCCTGCAAATGAAAAGGAGATTTCATAAGACCCTTCTTTTAAAACATCCTTAAAAGTAGCAACACCATTTTCATCAGTTTCATATCCTTTAAATATGCCATTTAAATAAAATAAAACCATTGCTCCTTTAACAGGACGGTTTTTATCATCCATTAATTTAACAGAATACTCAACTGAAGATTTGTTAAATTTTGATGAATTTGATATGAATTTGGTTCCATAAATGCCTACAGTAATTCTAGAGCTTATTGATGTGGAAGTATGAAATATATCAGAAAATCTTACAGATATTGGATATGTTCCAGGCTCTAAATTAATTGAAAGAGATGCACTGCCGTCTTCTTTAGTTGTTTTAGTATAATCTATACCGTTTACAGAAAATATTACTGTTTTACCTGCCAACGGTTTATTATTGCCTCCAATCAAAGTAACGCCATATTTTCCTTGTTTATAACCTAACTCAACCTCCTTATCCCCAATTAATGTAGAATTCATTGGTTTGATTATAATTGTATTGACAGCAGATAATGTTTGGTTATTAACTGTTACATTAGTAAAAATAGCATATTCACCAGGGCACAGATTAATAGCTAATTTAGCAGGCTCTAAAGAGTCTGATGTTCTGTAATATGTTTCTCCATTAACAGTAATGCTGATTTTTTTACCTTCCACTCCCTGACCGTTTTCTAGAATTCTTACATCAAATGAAGTTCCATCCTTATAAAACATTTCAATATCATTTGTTTCTAATTTAACAGCACTTTCAGAAATATCTGAATCATTGGAGGTGACTTCAAAAGTATTATGTCCTAAAGATCCATAATATCCTGTACTTCCTAAAAATTCAAAGGAAATTGTGTATTTGCCTGGATTTAAAACTTTTTTAAATGTAGCTATTCCATTTTCATCTGTTTTTACAAATGATGATTTCCCTTGAAGGGAAAACAGGACATAATGATTTTTAACAGGATTTTTATTGTTGAAAACCAGTTTAACTGCATATTCAACATTTGTTTTATTGAATCTGGAAGTGTTTGATATGAATTTAGTGTTGTATATACGAACATCTAATGCAGAAGATGTGGATGCTGGAGTGTGAAATGGTTCTGAGAATTTTGCAGAAATTGGATAAATTGACGGGTTTAAATTAATATTTAAACTAGCTACTCCATTTTTATCAGTAGTTTTAGTATATTGCATCCCATTTACAGAAAATATTACTGTTTTATCTGCTAAAGGTTTATTGTAACCTCCAAGCAAAGTAACACTATATTTTCCTTCCTTATATCCTAATTCTACAATTTTATCAGCTATTAACGTAGAATTCATTTCTTTAATTTTAATTGTGTTGAACACGGAGAATTTTTGATTGTTTGAAAGAAAGTCTGTTTTAATCTTATATTCACCAGGCACAAGGTTGATGTTTAATTTGGCTTCACCTGAAGAATTTATTTTACGATTATATGTTACGCCATTAACTGTAAAATTTACTTTTTCAATTGAAATAGTATCGTCATTGTTTACAACTTTTACATCAAATGAAGTTCCATCCTTATAAAACATTTCAATGTTTTTGGTTTCAATATGGGATTCTACTTGTGAATCCGAAGTATTGAGGTTAGAATCTTCATTTGCAGATACTGTTCCTATAAATAAACATAATAGGATACAGAAACACAAAATATGTATTTTTTTAATCATATTATCTACCAAACCTGTTAATTTTTTTTAAAAAATTAACAAATTAAGTCTGATATGGATATGATATAACAGTTAAATAAGTGCGCAGTTTAACTATATTTAAATATGAAGAAAAAAACAAGGCAATTAGTGGGAATAAAGTAAAATAAATTATATAAAAAGAAAATTATAATGTGAAAACAATTTTAAAAGGTTAGTAAATAATCATTATGCACATATAAGTAAATTCGCTTTTGGCAATTTCTGCCAATGTTGCATTTACAATTTTTTCATCCGAATAGCTTAATCTTTCACAGACTGTTACTTTTCTATCTGCTGAAATGCCATTATCCAATAAAAACTTAGCCATGTCCTTTACTTTTCTTGATGGAAGTGCAATAGTAATTTTGCCGTTGTTAATTACGTTCAATATATCTTCAACGTTTTCCCTTCCATGAAATGTCATTATATTTGCGTTATCCCATTGGATATGATTTTTAGCTGCTGCAAGTTGTAGAGAGCTGATTCCTGGAATTACTTCAATATTTTCTTTATTGAAACCTTTATCTTTTGCTATTCTTAAAACTGTGTTTAAAACTCCGGAAAAACCAGGATCTCCTGTTGATAGTATAGCTACATTTTTACCGCCAATAGCTAAATCAACTCCCATTTCAAGTTTTTCAATTAAGTCTTTAACATTGAAAGCGATTTTTTCTTTAAATTCTTCAAATAGATCTACTGCTCTTGTACTTCCTATAGTTACATCAGCATTTTTAACAATGTCTAATGATTTTTTTGTTAGGTATTCCCTGGAACCCGGTCCAATCCCTACAATATATATCTTATTTTCCATTCTATCACATTTATAAAAAAAGAATAAATAAATAATTTTTTTATTTTAATCATTTAAATTTATTGCTATAGATGTTATTTATGAAAATGATATTTTTGTATATGGATAATTAAAATAATTAACAAGGCATATGATAATTATTATGGTGATATGT
>CAYPJH010000047.1:0-18312 GCA_964411035.1 uncultured Methanobrevibacter sp.
CCCATTCCTGCTTCTTTTTGAAGACCTTTTCTATGAAACATCATTTTAATAAGGTTTTGAGCATGTTCTCTAGCTCTTGTTTCTGCTAATTTTTTAAGTTCTTCGGGTTTTTCTTCTTCATCTTCATGAACAAACACTTCAAGTATATGTGTATTAGTCATTAACTGAGCATTTATTAAACCTGTTGATGCTTGATTTGCACATACTTTGTCTTTTTCCATTGGGCCTGGCATTCCTAAAGCCATGACAATTTCACAATCTTCCTGTTCAATGAGAATTTTCGCTGTGACCGGCAAATCTTTGATTCCGGGAACTGTTTTTCTAATGATTTGTAAATCTTCAGCATTCTTTTTTAACTCATCAATTGCTGCAGAACCCATATCAAACCTAGCAAAAGTCGTGTCGCAAATTCCAATTCTCATTAATATCACCTATATTTTATTAATATTATATTCATAATCCTTTTAATAGTTTTTCAATTTTAATATAGGCTTCATCTATAGTTAATGGATAACAATTATTTTCATTTGATATTAAATTATTCTTATCTAATTTTTCAAAAAGTTGTGCAATTAAAGGTAATCTTAAATTTGCCTTTTCAAGTAGTTGTTTATTTGAAAATATATCACTAGGTACTCCCTTACTGATTATTTCACCACTATCTATAACAAAAACTCTATCAGCAAATTCTTGAACTAAATCAACATTGTGAGTAGATAATAATATTGTTATTCCTTCCTCATTAAGCTGTTTAAGTAGACTAATACATTTTGATACACCGACAGAATCAAGACCTGCAAATGGTTCATCCAATATCATAATATCAGGTTTCATAGCTAATATTCCTGCAATAGCTACTCTTTTTTTCTGTCCTCCACTTAAATAATGAGGTGCCTTTTTCTCAAAACCTTCCATACTTACTCTTTTTAAAGCTTCTGTAACTCTTTTTTCTACCTCAGGCATTGGTAGATTAAGATTTAATGGTCCAAATGCAACATCTTCTTCTACAGTTGGTGCAAATATTTGATCATCAGGGTTTTGAAATACAATACCTACCTTTTGTCTAAATTTAATTAAAGATTTTTTATCATACTTAAGCTTTTCACCATCAATAAAGACTTCACCTTTATCAGGTTTTAAAATACCGTTGAAATGTAGTAAAAGGGTGGATTTTCCAGCCCCATTTTTTCCTAACAATACTGCAATTTCTCCTTTGTTAATTTTTAGGTTAACATCCCTAAGAGCTTTTGTTCCATCATCATAAGAATATGTTATCTCTTTACATTGTAACATTGAATATCTCCTATTTAGAATTATTTTTAGATGGTTTGTATACTGGCATTTCACCATTGTAACATCTTGAATCTAACGAATTTTGTAATTTTTCACTTTTATCTAGAGATTTTAAGAATAGATTACTAAATAATGAACCTAATGAACGATATGTTGATTTAGAACCATTATATCCCATTCTTGTTTCTTGAGCATTTCTCATAGTATTTAACTCCTCTAGAAATATGAAAATTGTATTATACATTAATAAAGCTATTTCAATCATTATTTTCGGAACTTTTAAAGTTCTTAAACAATGCAAAATCTCAGATATAGGGGTTGTTAGAGCTAAAAATCCTAAAGCAGAAAAACAAGCAAATACTCTTGCAAAAGTGTTAATTCCTAAGTTCAAAGAGTTTTTAGTTATAACTATTCCAAATCCAACGTTATAAATAACTTCGCCCCCACCTGTAAAAAGAATTAGATAAATGCAAGTAATTGCTGCAAAAATAAATGGGATTGAAACAAACTTTAAATATGATTTAATTGATATTGAAGCTACAACAATAATTAAAAAAGCCATTAATAAAAATATGAAAACATCAAGATATAAGTTATCTAAAAATAAAGTAAATAACAGTATAAAAATTGCTATAAATAATTTATAATATGGATTCATTAAAGCTAATCTATTATTGTGTGCTATATAATCCATGTCAAATTTCATAAAATCAACTAAAATATAATTTTATTAATTAAAAGTAATAAATATTATTGAAATATACTTTATAAAAGAATAAAGGAGGGTTTATTATTCTTTTTTTGATTGACCTCTCCAATATCCAAAAAAGTAACCGATTATTAATGCTCCGATTGCTGCTTGAACAGCAAAGAGTAAACTTTCTATTTCACCACTTGGTGGTTCCCAAAGTGATGAAAACCAAGGTTCATAACCAGTTCCTTCAATTACTTCACTTGCAGAACCATCTGCACCGCCAAAATAACCTTCATCTTCACCATAACCGCTGTAAATTATAAAAGGAGCTATGACAATTACAATTAATGCGATTATAAGTGCAATAAGTGCTTTACTATCCATTTTATCCCTCTATTTTTGAGTCTTCTTTTGGACTTAATATATTAAGTTTTTCTAATAATTTTGGTTTATATGCTTTTAATCTATCCCATATAATTACAGTTAAAATACCTTCAGCAATAGCTAATGGAATTTGGGTAACTGCGAAAATTACTAAGAAATTAGATAGTGCTTGTGCGAATGTTGGTAATGGGAATGCTAATGCTAATTGGAATGAAGTAGCAACATATGTTAATAAATCTCCTAAAAATGCTGCGAAAAATATTGCAACAGTTGAAGAAACATTAGATTTAATTAATGATTTGTAAACAATCCATGCAACAACAGGTCCAACTATACCCATTGAAAATATATTCGCTCCTAAAGTTGTTAATCCTCCATGTGCCAAGAGTAACGCTTGGAAAAGAAGAACAATTGTAGCTAAAACAGCTGTAACAGCTGGACCGAATATAGCTGCGCCTAATCCATTACCGGTAGGGTGAGAACAACTTCCTGTAACGGATGGTAATTTTAAAGATGATAAGATGAACATAAATGCACCACTTACTGCAAGTAATGCTTTAGATTCAGGTACATCTTCTGAAATTTTTTTAATTTGATAGATTCCATAAATAACAATTGGTACAGAAATTATATACCAAATTGCACACCATACTGGTGGTAAAAATCCTTCCATAACATGCATTTTAAATTTCCTCCATAAACATATCATACATATCAAGTTAAATTTAATAAAAATTCAAATTTATAAAGTAAAATTTAATTAATATAAAATTTAATTGATAATAATAGTTTAAGTCTAAAACTATATAAACTTTTAGTCAAAAAATAAAAATAAAAAGAAGAAAAAAGGAAGATAAAATGAATATTAGAAATAATATAATCCTTGCATTAGATGTTATGAACGGAATAGATGCATTAAACATATGTGAAAAACTTACACCCGACATAAATACAATAAAGATTGGATATCCTCTAGCATTAGCAGAAGGCTTAGAAATAATACATACATTAAAAGAAAATTTTGAATATCAAATAATTTGCGATTTTAAAGTAGGAGACATCCCAGCAACCAATGAAAAAATATGCCAAGAAACATTTAAAAAAGGAGCAGATGCAATAATATGTCATGGTTTTGTTGGTAAAGACAGTGTAGAAGCATGTAAAGAAACCGCAGAAGACTTTGGATGTGAAATATTTCTACTAACTGAAATGTCACACCCAGGGGCAAAAATGTTTTTACAAAAAGATGCTAATGAAATAGCTAAAATGGGAGTTGATATGAACATTAAAAACTATGTAGCTCCTGCAACAAGAATTGATCGTCTTAAAGAAATTAGAGAAATCGTAGGTTCACAAGCATATATAATTTCTCCAGGAATTGGAACCCAGGGAGGCAAAATAAAAGAAACACTCCAATATGCAGACAGTGTTATTATTGGCAGATCAATCTATGAATCAGATGATCCGAAAAAGGCTTTAGAAGAATTTATTGAAAAATCTAAATAAATTTTTCATAACAAATTCCGGCAAATTCATAGAATATTTCAAAAAGTAAAAAGCAGACAAAAATCCAAATACTGAAAAATCCTAAAATTGCCAATATTAATATAATAACTTTCATTGTAAATCTATATTCAAAAAATAGATTTATAAACTTATTTTTTGTTTTTTTAAATATTGTTTCATGACCAATCTCATCAAATAAAGCTGCAAAAATACATACCAATAAAACAACCAAATTTAATGAATTTGTTCCATAAATCAAAACTAAAACAGCGAAAATAGCTAAAGTAATAATATGATGAATACCATCCACTTTAAAAGCAAGCAAATTACCTATTAAAATCCCGATAAATATGCATGCAGCATCTGCACTTACAATAGTAGCTACCGCAGATGCAATTGCACATAATATTCCCAAAATAGAAGAATATTCTTTACTTTTACCAATATCATAAGCATCATCTGAAAATTTCATGAAAAACCCAGATAATGCAAATAAACAAGCAAGAACAATATAATTCATCTAATCACTAGCAATTTTATCTAATGCTCCTGCTAAAATAAGAGGGAAAATAATAGTAACATCACCAATTACAGTAGCTAAATCTGAACCGCATTTTGCCTTTGACCAAGATTTTGCTTCTTCAAGAGGAGCACCGCTTAAACTTCCAGATTCCGGCCTATCCATTGTGATTTGAATTGCTAAATCAAGTCCTCCTTTTAAAAGATTAGAAGCTAAAGTATAATGTTTAGTAAGGCCTCCCCCTAAAAGAATACCTCCAACTTTTTTACTGTTAAACACAATATCGGATAAATAATGCATATCCTTTACTGCATCTACTATAAAATCATGATCCTGATTAAACATCCATAATTGAAGACCAAACATACTATCAATTAAACCTGGAGCAAAAATAGGGACATTTTCACGAGCTGCATTTGCAAGTATTGAATTTTCATCATCAATTCTAAGTCCAACTTCATATAATAATTCTTGAATAGAAATATGCTGTTTTTCACTAGCAATTTCACTAAATATTTCAGTGATTCTTTTTTCAAAAATTTCAAAGTCATGAGATGAAGTAAATACATCAGCTATTCTCCCAATTCCCTGAGAGTTTAATTCTTCATCATCAGCCCCCATATCTTTATAATGAAATCCTCCAAAGCTTTCTAAAAGATCATGAGTAATATTAGCTCCGCTTGATACAATTAAGTCAACTTGATGATTTTTTACCATATCTGCAAAAACATGCCTTAATCCTCCCGGAACTAATGGCCCTCCAAGACTCATAAAAACATTAGTATCTTCATCTGAAATCATTTTTGCAAGTATATCACAAGCTCTTGCTACTCTCCCAGCACCTAAAACACCAGAATTATCAAATTGATTGATTAACTGACTTATTTTCATGTTATTTGTAATATTGATCTGATTAACTTTCATTAAATCACTTAATTATTTATAATTGGAAATTGTTTAAGGTTTGTAATTGAATCAATTAAGTCTGTTCTTGTAACTATTCCGAATAATTCTCCACCTTCATCTTCTACAATTAATCTTCCAAGTTCCTTATCAAACATTAGTTCAATTGCATCTGCTATTTTCACACTTCTATTAACCATAACAACATCTTTACTCATTAATTCTCCAACAGACAATTCTTGTTTATCATTAGATATTGCATTTACAAGATCTGTAACTGTAAACATTCCAACAACTCTTTTATCTTTAACAACTGGAGCACCATCAATTGAATATTTAGAAAAAGTATCTGCAACATCTTTTAAATCATCACCAAGGCTTAATGTAATAACATCTCTACTTGCAATATCACCAACAGGTGTTTTTGGAATGCTTCTAATAGTTTTGGTATCAATGAGCAATATATTCTCCATATCATCCCTTCCAACAATTCTACCAATTACCCCTAAGTTATTTACAGGTGTTGGACCCACTCTAACAATGTCTCCAAGACGAATATCCTTAATATTTCCAAGGACTTTAACAACAGCCTCACAGCCTGTCGGTTTCGGAACACTTGTAAATTCTATTCTTGCAACAGATACACCCTCTAATTGCTTTCCATCTTTATATAAAGGAACTTCAGAATCTTTATCAGAAACAGATATGTTTAATGAATGATATGCTTCCACAGTAGGTTTATAACCACCATGAGGACCAGGAACACCTTTTACCAAACCTAAGCTTCTTAAAGATTGCATTTGATTTCTAATAGTTCCGGGGTTCCTATTCATAACTTCAGCTATATCTTCTCCTTTTATTGAGTCTCCTTCAGATGCCTGATAAAGATTGATTAAACTTTGTAGAATTTCTTTTTGTACAGAAGTTAACATATTTTATACCGTTTTTACTAAATTATTAATTATTTATATGAAAGGTTTATAATAAATATAATGATTTATCGTTACAAATTAATAAAAAGAAAATGATTTAATAAACAAGTTGTTTTAAATCATTACGAATAATTGAAGTTGCTTCAAATCCTTTAATAGCATCAATCATTTCAGGGAATTTAGCTTTAGGAATCAATACATTGATTTGTGAAAAATTAGGGCCTTTGGTAACAGTTGGTTCATCAGCACATAATTTATTTTCAAGCAAATAATTGCAAACATCATCTATTTTAGAATTATCTATATTAAATTTAACATCAAAATAATTTTTAGCTGTAATAGCTCCAAACAATTGTGTGAAAATCATTTTAGCTTTATCCATCTTTTCTCCAGTGCAGCTAACTCCTGCATAAAGACCTGCTGAAGAGTGAAGAATGGTTTCAAGTTCTTTAAGACCAGCTTTTCTTAAACTGCTTCCAGTTTGAGTATTGTCCACTATTAAATCTGCTCCTTTTGCAATATATACTTCTGTTGCACCATCTGAATTAATAATTTGAACTTGTTCATTATCTCCATCTCTTAAACCACGAACTTGTACAAATGGAACTGCGTCTCCGAATACTTCCTTATATCCTTCATTTTCCATAATGTGTTTTCTGGTTAAATTTGGATATTCAGTGAAACATAAGATTGGTGTGCTTTTATCTTTATTTTTTCTAAAAAAGTCTGTTAAATCTTCATAAGGTGCTTCATTTGGTACAGCTACTATTAAACGAGTTTGACCATAATTCAAATCTCCAATTTTTGTGATTTCATTATCTCTTAAAACAGATTCTTCTTTAACCCAATCTTCACCGACAATTGCTATATCAACCATTCCCCTATTTAACTCTACAGGAGTACTTTGTGGACGAGTAAGATAAGCTTTAATCTCTTCATCGTTTAATATGGATATTTCATAAGATTCGTTTCCAGGTTCATATCCTCTTACTTCATAACCTGCATCTACAAATAACTGATAAGTATTACCTCTATTAACATTGTTTAAACTTCCTTTAGGAAGTCCTAATATAATTTTTTCATTCATTTTAAATCCTCTTATATTTTATATATAGCTGCTAATAATTAATATTAACAGCCAATTTGATAAAGTTCAAATCCTTCATCTTTTATTTTTGAAGAATAAATATTTCTTCCATCAAATATAATTTTTTGATTCATTCTTTTAGAAATTTCATCTAAATCAAGTGATCTAAATTCTTTCCATTCAGTAATTAAAATAAGTGCATCAGAATTATCTAAAACATCATATTTTGAGTTTTTAAATTCTACATTAACATTATCATACTCTTTTTTAAAGTTATCAATAGCCTTTGGATCATATGCTTTTATTTTTGCATTTCTATCTACTAATTCAGATATGATTTTAATTGATGGTGCTGAACGCACATCATCAGTCTGAGGTTTAAATGAAAGACCCCAAATACTAAAAGTTAGCCCCTCTAAATCCTCACCAAATCTATCAGCTATCTTATCTACAATAACCATCTTTTGTTTTTCATTAACTTCATCGACATTTGATAAAATTTTAGGAACATAACCGTGCTCAATTGATGTCGTTATTAATCCTTTAACATCTTTTGGAAAACAACTTCCACCATAACCGCATCCGGCATAAATAAAATCATAACCAATCCGCTTATCACTTCCAATACCCAAACGAACATTTTTAATATTAGCGCCTGTTACATCACAAATATTAGCCATTTCATTCATAAAAGAAATTTTAGTCGCAAGCATAGCATTTGCAGCATATTTACTTAACTCTGAACTTTTAACATCCATGAATATAAATCTATCATGATTTGCAACAAATGGAGCATAAAGATCCCTTAATGTATTAAATACAACTTCCTTTTCAGCACCGATAATAACTCTATTCGGTTTCATACAATCTTCAATAGCTACTCCCTCTTTTAAAAATTCAGGATTGCTTGCAATATCAATTTTAATATTTAAATTTCTTTTTTTAATAATATCTTCAATGATCTTTTTAACTTTAAAAGAAGTTCCAACAGGTACGGTTGATTTAACAACAATTAAAGAATCTTTAGATATATTTTCACCTATTTCATAAGCTACATTTCTAATATACTCTAAGTTAACACTGCCATCATCCATCATTGGCGTACCAACAGCTATAAAAACAATATTAGATTTATCCAAAGCATCTTTTAAATTGGTTGTAAAAATTAAATCTCCTTTTTCTTGATTAGAAGAAACTAAAGTTTTTAAATGAGGCTCATAAATTGGAATAATGTTTTTTTGCAGATTTTCAATTTTTACTGTATCATTATCAACACAGTAAACCTTATTGCCCATTTCAGCAAAACAAGTTCCAGTTACAAGACCAACATAACCTGTACCTATTATTGTTAACTTCATGAAAAATAATATAAAATTCAAATAATTTATAGTTTATTAATACTTAAATTAAAATTATGAAAACCAGATTAATTGAAAAGAATAATGATAAAATTTCACAGTTAGGTTTCGGTGCAATGAGATTGCCTGCTAAAAATGGTAAGATTATTCGTGAAGAAGCTAAAAAACAAATTTATCATGGTATAGATAAAGGAATTAATCTTATTGATACTGCTGCTGTTTATAATATGGGCGATAGTGAAAAGTTTCTAGGAGAAATTTTACAGGGAGAATATAAAAATAAAGTTAAAATTTCAACAAAATTGCCTGCTTTTCAAATTAAAAAATACGAAGATATGGAGAAAATATTAAATGAACAGCTTAAAAGACTTCAAAGAGAAACAATTGATTATTATTTCATTCACAACATCGATTTAAAAACTATGGAAAAGCTTATTAAAAAAGGTATTTTTAAATTCCTTAAAAAAGCTAAAGATGATTGTAAAATCAAATATGTTGGTTTTTCATATCATGGAAAAGCTGATGAATTTAAAGATGTTGTAGATTTGTATGAATGGGATGTGTGTATGGTCCAGTATAACTATTTTGATGAAAATGCTCAAGTAGACCTTGAAGGCATACAATATGCATCAGAAAAGAAAATGGGAGTTTTTGTAATGGAACCTCTAAAAGGAGGTATTTTAGCAGGTGAAATTCCTAGTGATGTGGAAAAAATATTGAAAAATAACAATCCCGATAAAAGTAATGCCCAATGGTCTTTTGAATGGATTTTAAATCATCCGGAAATCACATGTGTTTTATCTGGAATGAATTCAATGTCACAAATCGATGAAAATATAGATTGTATTAAAGATATTGAACCGGACACAATGTCAGCTGAAGAAATAGAAACTGTTGAAAATGCTAAAAAATTATTTAAGGAATTGTTAAAGATTAACTGTGCAACCTGCGGTTATTGTATGCCCTGCCCTCAAAGAGTTAACATTCCGGAATGTATGAAAATATATAATGAAAAATATTTATTTAATCAAAAAGGATTAATTTCACAGGGACTTATTAATTACTTTACATCAGTAGGAGGAGTTATGAATTCTCCAACAAATGCAGGACTCTGCAATAGCTGCGGTAAATGTTTAAGAAGATGTCCTCAACATCTGAATATTCCAAATGAACTTTCAAAAGTTAAAAAAGAGTTTGAAGGTTATGGGTTTGGATTTAAAATATGGTTTATTAAAAATATTGGAATGAAAATATTTCAAAGATTCTTATAAATATTAGAAATTGAATATAAATTAATATTAGGTGATAAAATGAAACTAGAAGAATTACTTGCACCATGTCCAAAATGTGGTTCTAAAGATAAAACAGCTCATAGAAGAATGTTAGATAACTATAAAGCACATGCAGAACTAGATACTGTTAAATGTGATGAATGCGGTTATATATTTGTTGTAAATGAAAATATAGATGAAAGTGAGAAAAAAAAATTAATTAAAGAATTGAATAAATACTACGGATAAATATGACATTTCATATAATGATTATACCAACGTTAAATTGTCCTTCAAACTGCAAGTATTGTTGGGGATCTGAAAATACTAGTGAAATGATGAAAACCGACATTATCGATAAAACAATCAACTGGTTGAAAGATTTCAGAGATGAAAAAGTACATTTCACTTTTCACGGAGGAGAACCATTACTTGCAGGTTATGATTTTTATGAATATGCGCTTGAAAAATTAAATGCACTTCCAAATGCTGAAGGATTTTCCCTGCAGAGTAATATCTGGCTTTTAAATCAGGAATTAATTGAATTATTTAAAAAATATGATGTTGCAATAAGTACTAGTATTGATGGGCCAAAAGAGATTAATGATTATCAGAGAGGGGAAGGTTATTTTGATAAAACAATGGCCAATTATAAACTAGCTAAAAATAATGGGTTAAATATTAACTTTGTATTGACCGTAACAGATTATTCTAAAGATTTCAGCGATGAATTATATGATTTTTTTAAAAGCAATAATATGAATTTGAAAATCCATGCTGCATTGCCTTCATTAAGAGGAGATAATGCTGATGAATGGGCTCTTAATCAAGAAAAGCATGGTGAATTATTGATTGATTGGCTTGATAAATATTTATATGATTTAGATAAATTTTCAATTATGGATTTGGATCATATTGCAAAAAGTACTCTTAGAAGACGAGGGACTCTCTGTACATTTGCCGATTGCATTGGAACAACACTAGCTATTGGATTTGATGGTTCAATTTATCCTTGTTACCGTTTTGTTGGAATGGATGATTATGTTTTAGGAAATGTATGTGATAATCCTTCATTTGACGATTTAAAATCATCTGATGCCTGGAAAAAGCTTCAAGAATTTAGAGATTATGTTGATGATAATTGTAAAAAGTGCAGACATGTAAAATATTGTGAAGGGGGCTGTCCCTATAATGCAATAGTTGGAGCAGGAACATCTAAAGCAGTTGACCCTCAATGCACAGCTTATAAAATGATATTTGATGAAGTATCAAAAAAAGCTAATCGTGAATTTGCAAAAAATGCTATTTTTGGTCTTAAAAATTCTGAAATAAAAAAAGATAGTGACCATTATAGTATAATGGACTTAATGTTAAAATAAAAAATTAGATGATAAATTAAATATTATAAAATTGATTTTAAATAATCAATTAAATCATCTTTAGAATTTTCATCATCTAAAGCAAAACTAATAGATGTTTTAAGCCAATCAAGACGGTTTCCAATATCAAAAGTTTCGCCTTCAAATGTATTACCATAAATGCTATCTAATTTTGATAGTGCATCTGTAAGTTGGATTTCTCCACCAACTCCAGGTTCAGTTTCATCAATTTTATCAAAAATATCTGGAGTTAAAACATAACGTCCCATAATAGCTAAATTTGAAGGAGCATGGTCTTTAAGAGGTTTTTCGACAAGCTTATCAATTTGATAAACATCTTTTTCTATTTCTTTTCCTTTAATTATTCCATATCTTTCTACTTTTTCCCATGGAACTTTTTCAACAGCAATAGCTGATGCATCATATTTTTTATGAATGTCAATTAATTGTTTTGTACATGGGGTTTTACCTTTAGTAATGGTATCTCCAAGCATTACTGCAAAAGGCTCTCCACCAATATGTTTTTTAGCACAGTAAATTGCATCACCAAGTCCTTTTTGTTCTTTTTGACGAACATAACAAATATCTGCTAAATCAGTGATGTCTCTTACTTGTTTTAAATAGTCATCTTTTCCTGCAGATTTAAGAGTATATTCTAATTCGAATGATTTATCAAAATGATCTTCAATTGAACGTTTGTTTTTACCTGTTACAATTAAAATATCGTCGATTCCTGATGCTACTGCTTCTTCAATTACATATTGAATTGTTGGTTTGTCAAAAACAGGTAGCATTTCCTTTGGTTGTGCTTTTGTTGCAGGTAAAAATCTTGTTCCAAAACCTGCAGCCGGAATTACTGCTTTCATTTTTTAACACCTATATCTATCTTTTTTAATTATTGTTTAAATAGTTATTTAAATAATTTATTTGCCTTTTCCATATTATCAATTATATCTACATCAAATGGACATCTGTCAATACATTCACCGCACCCGCTACAATCACCTGCATTTTTATCCAATACTTCATAATGATTTTTTACAGATTCCGGGATATTATCATGGATTTGAGCCAAGTCATATAATTGATGAACTTTAGCAATGTCAATATTTTCACTGCATGGTTTACAGTGCCCGCAATAAGTGCAAAATCCATTGAATGAATTTTTAGGAGCATTAACTAATGTTTTCATATAATCTTTCTCTGATTCATTTGCATTTTCATATGCTAATGCTTCATTTAATTCTACAATATTTTTAACTCCTACAATAGCTGAGGATGCTGCAGTTTTTGAAAGTGCATATTCAATACAATTAACTGGAGTTAATGGAACTCCAAAAGGAGATGTTGAAGAGTTTAATAATCTTGAACCGGCATAAACTTTCATAGCAGTTAATCCTACCTTATTTTTAGCACAATAATCATAAAGTTCTTTTCTTTCAGGATTAACTCCGAACAATACTTCCCTCTGAACATTATCATCATCAAATACATCAACTACTCCACTGTCAAAAGCAGGGTTAATGCTGAACATGATAGATTCGACAAAAGAAGATTTGGCAGCAAGCAAAGCTACCTGTGATGTGTGGGTGCTTAAACCGATATGTCTGATTATTCCATTATCTTTTAAATCAAATACATAATCAAGAAAACCGTTTTTTTGTATTTTTTCAAATTCTTCAGCAGTATCAATATAATGAATCATTCCAAAGTCAATGTAATCTGTTTGTAATCTATTGAGCAAATCTTCAAATGCTGGAATTGCCTTTTCAGGATTGTGATTACGTACATATTGTCCGTTTTGCCATGTAGCACCAATATGGCCTTGAATAATCCAGTCTTTACGTGTTTCTTTTAAAGCATTTCCCAGTTTGGTTCTGGTTTGAGGATTAACATTCCAAATATCGATTAAATTAATTCCATTCATTAAAGAATAGTTTAAAATTGCAGTTGTATCAGATTGAGTTGTATTTTCTAACCATTCAGCTCCAAAACCTATTTCACTTACCTTTAATCCTGTTGAACCTAAATTTCGATATTTCATAACAATACCTCCTTAACTTAAAATTTCTAATAATTTATCTAAAATATCTTTTTTTGAAGAGTTTTTAAAAATTATTGTTTTTTGTGATGACTTTTCTCCTTTAAGAATGGCTACATCACAATTGAAAATTTTAGAAAATTCTTTGCAGATTTCCTTATTTGCTTTGCCTTTTTGAGGAATTTGTTTTATTCTAACTTCTATTCTGTTTCTCCAATCGTTGAAATTAGATATTTCAAATTTTTTAGAGTTGGGAGAAACTTCAATATCTACTAAAACATCCTCATTTTTAACTGTTATAGCTTTCTCCAAGTTTTGTGACATAATAATCAAAAAAATAGTAATATATTTAAAGTGCGGGGGACGGGACTTGAACCCGCGAAGGGACTAACCCAATAGGCCCTCAACCTATCGCCTTTGACCGCTCGACCACCCCCGCATAGGGAAATAAAATCAGTAATTAAAAGTATGTTCAAAGAAATATATAAATGTAACCCTTACCGATAGGTTTCAAGTTATTATTTTTCAAATATTTCAATGAATTTAATCTATCTGATATTATTAAAAATCTTTAGTTTTTGTAATAGCGTTTCTTTTAGCTACATTGATTTTAAAATCATTAGAATCATGATTTTCCTGATTTGAATCTATAACTTTTTTTACTGTTTTAAGTGCACTATCTTCTGTATTGTTATGAATGCTTAAATGTCCTAAAAGTATTTCATTAATGTCATCATGAAGAAGTTCACATAACAGCTGTCCGCACATTTCATTAGATAAATGTCCAACAGCACTTAATATTCTTGTTTTTAAAAACTGAGGATAAGTTCCATTTTTTAACATATCTATATCATGATTTGATTCTATTAAAAGGGTATTTGTTCCTTTAAGTGTATCAACAATATCTGAATTATATGTTCCTGTATCAGTCATAACTGCTGATTTTTTATCTTTCTGTGAAAATGTATAACCACAGGGCTCAATTGCATCATGAAATGTGTTGAAAGGCATGATCTCAATATCGCCTATTTTAAAGTTTTGTTTAACTTTAATAATATTTAGCATGTCCTTATTAATATTAGCTGAAATATATGATTCAAGAATCCCTTCTATTGTTCCTTCTGTAGCATATATTGGTATTTTATCATTTCGGGATATTACATCAAGTCCTTTAGTATGATCTGTATGTTCATGGGTTACTAAAATCCCATCAATATCAGTTAATTTTAAACCTAATTCATCTAAATTTTTTGATATATTTCTTCTTGAGATACCTGCATCAACTAGGATGTTTGTATTATCTGATTGAATTAAAGTAGAGTTTCCGCTGCTTCCACTTACAATACTGCTTAATCTCATCTAATCAACCTTTATCTGTACTTTCATTTCCTTGCATTCTTTTAAATCTTTAATTAGATTCTTATCTAAATCCCGTGCAGCCTTGTCTGATTTTATCATTAATGTTCTATTGCAAACATAATCACTTTTACGACAAACAATATCTGTAGGATGTGTTAATTCTAAGTTTTCATGCCCATATCCGGTTATTTCATCATGACCATTTTCTGTCTCTAGAATTACATGAATTTCAGTATTGGAATTAGCGATCTTTTGCCTGAATTCCTCTGGAAAATCATCCATTGTCTTATTAGAATTTACTCCAATAATACAGTCCCCTTGTAAAGTAATTTCAGGGTCCTTTGTAATTTCAAATGTTGATTTATGATTTGAAGTTACATTTTCATGTCCTTTCGTGATTATTTCAAAAATCATGTATTTTAATATGTTAAAACTTAATAATAAATATGAAGGGCACATATTGCTTATTTATTAATCTTAATAAGGATATTGAAATTACAATTGGGAAAAAATTAGGAGAAATTAAATTTAAAAAAGGTTGTTATATATATGTCGGATCTGCAATGAACTCACTTGAAACAAGAGTGCAACGACATTTAAGTAACGATAAGAAAAAACATTGGCATGTTGATTATCTTTTATTAAATGAAAGCTCAAATGTAGTAAATGTAATAGTAAATGTTAGCGATAAAAAAATTGAATGTGATTTAGCAAAACTCATCAGTGAAAATGAAGAAACAGTCCCTAACTTTGGATGCTCAGACTGTAAATGTAAAAGTCACTTAATATACTTTAAAGATTATCAAAAAGCATATGAAAAAACAAAAAAATCATTTCAAAAATTAAATATGAAATTTAACCATTTTCAATAGCTTTTATAAGTTTATTGCTCTCTTTTTCAACTTTTTTATTATTAAAAGAACCAGCTATTCTTTTAATTGCATCTAAATTTTTAATAAAATTATCAAGCCAGGAAAAAATATCTCCAGGATAAACCTGAATCTGATACTTTCTAAATAATTTTTTTGAAATGTCAATTGGATCTTTACCCTTTAAACGTTCATTTACAATCAGTTCACTGATTCCCAATTGAAGACACCTGCAAAATGGCCTGTCTGCACATTTACATTTTAAAAAGTCTGATTGGATTCTAATTAAGGCATCCTGATATTTTTTATCTAACTTTTCAATAGCTTCACCGCTTGAAATAATATCCAATGTAGATTCAGCAAATAATCTTGTAGAGAATTTAATCTTAAGGGCATTTGCTATTTGATTATGAATTACTGAAGATAAATATGCATTTTCAAACATCTCCAAGTCCAGTGCAATAGCTAAAATCTTTACTTTTAATTTATTGAACTTTTCCTTTTTCTTATAAAATGGAGAAGATTTTATATACTTATTAAGATAAGATTTGCTTGCAATAGCTGTTTTAATAAATTCAGCATCATCAATTGCCAGAAAAGACATTGCTACTGCTCTTCCATAATCTGTTGCATTTAGATTTAAATTTGA
This sequence comes from uncultured Methanobrevibacter sp., assembly GCA_964411035.1. Taxonomy (GTDB): domain Archaea; phylum Methanobacteriota; class Methanobacteria; order Methanobacteriales; family Methanobacteriaceae; genus Methanocatella. The sequence goes on from CAYPJH010000047.1 coordinate 16,246, forward strand.
CCCCACATCAATTAATCCCAAATCTTCCATTTCATTTATTGCTATTTTTAAACTAATAGGAATGTCAATGTTTTTATAAAAATCATGAAGCTGCTGCATGTTTCTAATTGATTTTGATGAAATATCTGCTAGTATCTGTTCATATGAACTTTCCTCATCATACTCTATATAAACATCTTCACTATCGCTTTCAAGAAGATCTAAAGCTTTTACTTCTTCAGTTTCACCTTCAAAAGAGTTTCCTATTTCAGGCAAGAGATAAACTACTCCCCGATCATGATAGCTTGGTCTACCTGCTCTTCCAATCATTTGTGAAAATTCATTTGGAGAAATCCACTTATTTCCCATGAATAAGCTGTCGAATATTACCTGTGATGCTGGAAAATCAACTCCTGCTGCAAGAGCAGCTGTTGTTACGACAACTGGAATTTTTCCTTTATCAAATTCTTTTTCAATTTTTTCTTTTTTATAGTAAGATAAACCTGCGTGATAAGCTGCAGCATTTATTCTTTTACTTTGAAGGTATTTTGTAATTTTATGAGTTTTACGTCTTGAGTTTGTAAAAATAATAGTTTGACCTTTATATCCTCTTTTTGACTTTGTGTTAAATTCTTTTTTAACAAGCCTGCTCATCAAATATCTTTTTTGAGATTCGTTTCTTAAATAGACCAAGTGACGTTCAAGAGGCACTGGCCTATTTGGATATTCTACAAGGTTCATATTAAATTCAGATGATAGGAATTTTGGATTTTTAATAGTTGCTGATAAACCAATCATTTGAGTATTTGGATATAAATGTTTAATCCTTTTAATTAAACCATTAAGACGTGTTCCACGGTCTTCATCATCAATCATGTGAATTTCATCAATTAAAACCACACCTAAATTTTTAAGAGCATTTTTATTCCCGCTTCTTAACAAGTAATCGATTCCTTCATATGTAGCAACAATTATATCTGCTTTTGATAAATTTGAATCGGAGATTTTAAGTTCGCCTTTTGCCTTAACACGATTACGGCCAACTTTTATTGCTACATTCAACCCTAATTTTTTATATTTTCTTTTAAAATCCCTATATTTTTGATTAGCTAATGCTACTAGTGGAGTTAGAAAAATAAATTTCTTACCTTTTAATGCTTCTGTTATTCCTGCAAGTTCTCCTACAAGTGTTTTACCGGATCCTGTTGCACTTACAACAAGTTCATCCTTACCTTTTAAAAGTCCTTCTTTAATTGCTAGAATTTGAACCGGAAGGAGTTTCTTATTTCCGTTTTTAATTAGAATTTCTTTAAAGTTCTTCTGAATCTTAAGTCTCTTCATATCAATATCCGGTATTTTAACCTTGCTTTTATTGTCTACTTTATCAAATAATGTTAACTTCCGGTTTTTTATTGGATCGAAATCCGGTGACAGTACTGATAATGCTTCTTCCAGATTTCCAGTTTTGTTAAGTAAATCCTTAAGGTTTCTGAAAATCTTTTTGTTGAAACCATGTAATTTTATTTCATTTTTTATTGTTTCAAAAGCACATTCCTTACAGATTATTTGATTATTATGTTTATATGAGTAATCAGAATTTACAATAGTGATATTTCCTTCATAGGCACAATAGTCGCAGACTTTGGTATATCTTACTTTTATATTTAAAGATTTGAGAAAATCTTCTATTTTTTTATCTTTTGTTGCTAAAAAAACTGCTTGTGACCTTAAAAGTTTAATAACATTTTGAGGAGCTATTAATTTTTCATTTGATCCTTGTGTATCATTAAAGCTATAATCTGCGATGAATTTATTAATTGAAATTTTACCTTCATCATCATATTTAAATTTAAATGTACCTACAAATTCAGGACTTCTTTTATTGTTTAACGCTCCTTTTGGAGAGCCGATTGGGAATAACTTCCATTGATTTTTCAATTTTTTTAGAACCAACATTGTCTTATACTCACTTATAATAAAATTTATGTATTATTTAGTTAAAAAATATTAGTTTTTATAGGATTATCAAACTAATAAAAAGCTAAAATAGCCATCCAATAATAACTGTATTAATCAAAACATTTATAT
>CAYPJH010000048.1:0-4226 GCA_964411035.1 uncultured Methanobrevibacter sp.
TTTTAGGTCAACCAATAACATCATTAAATGGAGATGGCAAAGTAGAAACTGCATGCTTTGGTGATGGAACCTGTATTGATGTAGATATGGTTATTTTAGCAACAGGTGTACGTCCAGAACTTGATTTAGCAAAAATGGCTGGCTGTAAAGTAGGAAGATGGGCTATTATCATTAATGAAAAAATGGAAACATCAGTTCCAGATATCTATGCTGTCGGTGACTGTGTTGAAACTAAGGACTTAATACTTGGATCAAATACAATTTCACAACTTGGAACAACAGCAGTTAGAGAATCCAAAACTGTAGCTCGTTCAATCACAGGCAGAAAATCCAAATTCAACCCTGTTTTAAATGCAATGGTATCAAAAGTAGGTAATTTAGAATTTGGTGCTGTTGGTTTTACAACAAGTTTTGCTCAGCAAAATAATATTAAACCTGTTGTTGAAAAGGTTGAAGCTCTTACACGTGCTCGTTACTATCCAAATGCTAAACCAATGGATATTAAAGTAATATGTGATAGTGAAGGAGTTATTATCGGTTGTCAGATAATTGCAGAAGAAAGAGTTGCTGAAAGAATTGATACTATGACATTAGCTATTACAGAAGGTTTAACCTGTTTTGATTTAAGTAATGTAGAATTTGCTTACGCTCCTCCAGTATCAATGGTTACTGATCCTCTTATTCTTGCTGTTGAAGAAGTTAGTAAAAAATTTAGATAAATATGCAATACACTAAAGACGAACTGATTGCAGGGCCACTTAACGATTTAGGTCTTCCATCTGATGCCGATTGGCAAAAAGCAAATGAGCTTCTTTATCAGATTAATCATACTCATCCAAATGAACGTGAAAAGATTCAAAAATTAATTCAAGAGTTATTTGGTGAGTTTGGAGAGGATTCTCAAATATTACTTCCTTTTTCATGTAATTTAGGAAGTAATATTAAAATTGGAAAAGGTGTCTTTATTAATGTTGGTGCTGTTTTCCTAGATCCTGACACTATTGAAATTGGAGACTACACTATGTTTGGTCCTGAGGTTCATGTTTACACTGCTAACCATCCTGTTCTTACTGAAGACAGGATTGTTAAAAAGGATAATGGAGATTATACTTTTACTAATTTTACCAGACCTGTAAAAATTGGTAAAAAGTGTTGGATCGGAGCTCGTACAACTATACTTCCAGGGATAACCATTGGTGATAATGTTGTTATTGGAGCTGGAAGTATTGTAACTCATGACATACCTGATGATTCCATAGCTTTCGGAAGTCCTGCAAAAATTAAGGGTAAAACCAAGTCTTAATCATGGTTTTCCTACAAATTTCTTTTTTTATTATTACATTTATCCTTATTATAATTTTAATACCTGTTATTGAAACATAGCCTACATTTTATCATATCTTTATTATTTTTAGCATAACACTTATTTTTATAAAAAATTAACTGTACCATATATATTAATTGATTTAATTTTTCATTAGGATTTTAGACAAACTTTTAAATAGATAGTTTGACCGTGAATTTTTTATAAATATTGTAGAAAATTATTTTTCTATTAGACATGTATTTCAACTGTAAAAAAATTTAAAAAAAAAATAAAAATTTTAAGGTCATAAAAAATGAAAATAAACTTTTATAATAACCTATAAATTTTAAATCATAAAAAATTTGGACCTGGATAATATACTTTTTAAATTGTTAAATGAAAAAATCTATTATATCAAAAATTAAAACTTGAATATTGTTGCATTATTATTTAAAATAACTTTAATAAAATGATTTAAAATTTTATTGTATAACTTTTTGTAGATGAGTGTCCAAAAAAATTATGTTTTTCTTTGTTTGTTGGTTTTTTTACATTAATTCGTTCTTTTTTCAAAATATTTATTACCAATAAATTAATATATATAATTATAAGTTATTAATAAATCATTATTAAAGGGGTTAGATGAAAAATCATTGTTTTTCTTTTTTGGAAGATAGTTATTCAGATGTCTGCGATGAAGCAATGTTTTGTGAAAAACATTTAGTTCAAAAGAATTTTGTAGATTCTATTATACGTGCTGGAAAAGCCTCAGAAATCATGACACAATATATTTGTGAATTTGAAAATCAGGACTATCTTATCCGTTCAGGTCAGAAAAATAGATTAAAGGAACTGGCCTATAACGGAACTATTTCAAACAGATTATATGATGAATTAAATTTTATTCGTGAAAATAGAAATAACGCTGCTCATGGCCATGTAAGAAATTTGGAAGATACTGCAAAAAAGGTTCATCTTTATCTTTATAGAATTGCAGTATATTTCTTTAAAAAATATAAAGATCCGAATTTTAAAATTGAAGAATATGGCGGACCAATAATGGAAGTCGATTTAAGACCTGTTGAATTCACCAATGGAGAAAATAAACCACATAATATTAAATCTAGTCCATTAGAGAATTATCATTTTGATACATATGATGATAGCTATTTATTAAATGAATTATCAAAACTTAAGGATTCATCTATAGAAGCCGTTGAGGATGATACTTTAAGTGAGTTTAAAGAATATCTTCATGTTGACAGATCAATACAGGATGATTTTTTAAAAGCCATGAATAAAGCTATAGAGTCTGATGATTCTCATTTAATTATGCTTTGCGGTAGTGTTGGTGATGGAAAATCACATTTAATCGCAAATTTAAAAAAGAAAAATCCAGAATTATTCAGTGAATTTTCTATTCATCCTGATGCTACAGAAAGTTTTGACCCTAAAAAAAATGCAATAGATACATTAGCATTAGAATTAAAACCTTTTAATAATGATAATATTTATAATTCTTCTGAAAAATGTATTTTAGCAATCAATTTAGGAGTATTGAATAATTTCATTGAATCTCATTATGCAAATGAAGAATACACTGAACTCATAAAAATTATTGAAGATGCAGACATATTTGAATCAGGAAATGTCTTGAATAATATTTATGGTAATAAAATTAGTTTCATAACATTCAGCGATTATAATATGTTTGAATTAAATGATGATGAAAATTCTAATTACACATCTTCCAAGTACATATCTTCATTATTTAATAAGATAACTCAAAAAGATAATTCAAATCCTTTTTATGTTGCATATAATAAAGATAAAGAATCAAATTATAATAATCCAATAATTTACAATTATGAGATGTTAATGGATGAAGAAGTTCAAAAGACAATAATTGACTATTTAATTAAAATCTTCATTAAATATCGTAAGATTATTTCTACCAGGGACCTATTGAATTTTATCTATGAAATTATAGTTCCTCCAGAATCCGTAAACAATGAGGATTTGCACAACATTAATGATTTCATGGATTATTCATTGCCTAATTTATTATTTAACAGTAAAAAAAGATCGGATATATTAAAATTATGCAATGAACTCGATCCGACATTGTATCGTAATGAATCATTGGATAAATTCATCATTGACTTGAATATTAATGATGATGTGGAAAAAGTACTGAACAGATATTTTGATTTCACTCGTTTTAATTTCCTTGATGAGTATAGGGATTATCTAATTGGTTTTAAAGATTTAAACAATTCCGAAAAGGAAAAAAATACTAATATCCTAATCAGATTTGCAGTCTTCTACGGAAAAAGCATTATAAAGAATGATTTTAAAGATAAAGTTTATTTAAAATATCTAAAATATTTATATTCATATAATACTCAGGTTCACAAAGATTACAAAGATTTATTTGTCGAAATTAAAGAAGCTATTTTTAATTGGAAAGGACATTATAAAAAGAACACAATTTGTATTGATACTTTAGATTCATTTAAAGTTTATAAAAATTTAAAAATAAAGCCCACTCCAGATAAATTTGAAAACCAATTATTGGATGGTATTTATTTAGGAAATCGATTTAAAACAGAAATAAAAATTTATTTCACCACTGAGTCCAATAACGAGAAAGTACCTTTAAATGTTGATTTTTCATTATATGAATACATAACAAAATTGTACAATGGTTTTAAACCTAATCAATCCGATAAAGAAGATTTAATTATTTTAAACGAATTTATTAATATGTTATTAGATAAGGATACTAATAAAGATTTATATATAATTAGTTTGGACTCTGATAAAGAATTCGTATTTGAATATAATGACTTTGGAATTTTTGAATTCAAGAGGGCTTAACTATGGATTTTTCAGAAAATTATAACCTGTTATTAAACTA
>CAYPJH010000049.1:0-2161 GCA_964411035.1 uncultured Methanobrevibacter sp.
GTGTGTGTGTGTGTGTGTCAGTGTGTGTAATATATATATGTTTTTCCCCAGATCCAAAGTTTTGAGTATATGATTAATGATATATTCTTTATTTTATGTCATGGCCTTTGACCCAGTGGCCTGTCTATAACATTTTCTTTTTCTTCCTAGGATGAAAGCCCCTTAAGAAAATAGGCTTGAAATGAAGATGAATTGTGTTGCTATCATAATGTCTTACACCTGTAATCCCAAGTAGGGGATTTGAAATTTTGCTTCTTTAAGAATAGTACTAAAGCACAAGAAATAGAAACAAGAGTCACTAGATGAGATGAATTCAAACTGAAAAGATTCATCTCAGCAAAGGAAACACTCAGTGAGGCAAAAAGTGATACCAGAGTATAGGAGCAAATTTTTACCACATGCACATCAAATAGAAACCTAAATTCCAGGATATATAAAGAAGTTAAAAAACTTAATAACAGAAAACAAATTTCCCAATCCTTAAATGAAATGGGCTAAGGAACTGAAGAGACACACTTCTTAGAATATAAACAATCAATCAATCAATAAAAAAATGTTCAACATCTCTAGCAATTAAAGAATTGCAAATCAAAACTACTCCAAAATGTAATCTTATTCCAATCAGAATTGCAATTATTAAAAATACAAGCAAAAATATATGTCGGTGAGGATATGAGGAAAAAGGCCCACTGTTACACTCTTGGTAGGACTCTAAATTGGTGACACCACTCTGGAAAAGAATAAGTAAATTCCTTAGAAAACTTGGAAAGAAACCAAAATTTACCCAACTATCCCACTCCTCAGTTTAGACCAACAAGAGCTAAAAAACAGCATAATACAGAGGCATATCCACATAAATGTTTATAGCAAAACAATTCACAATAGGTAAACTATAGAACCAATCTATATGCTCTTCCCTAGATGAATGGATAAAAAATATGGTCTATTTACACAGAGAAATATTACTGAGCATTAAAAGAGAATAAAATTATGGAATTGGGAAGTAAATGGATGGAGTTGGAGAATATCATGTTAAGGCAAGTAATCCAATCCTCCTAAACCAAAGACAATAATGTTTTCTCTGCTAAGAGGATGGTGATCCACAATGAGGGAAGTGGGATGTAGCATGGAAGAAATGAAGAAACTTTGTATAAGACAAAGGGGAGGGAGGTGATGGGAGATGTTATAGAGGTAGGTAAGATGGTGGAATGAGATGAAAATCTTGTTGTACACAATGTAGAGTTACATGGGTTTTGTAACTATACTTTCTGAACAACAAGAGAAATAAAATCTTGTGTTCCATTTGTGTGCTACAGAGTGAAATGCATTCTGCTCTATTAGCAAGTTAGAACAAATTAATAAATTAATTGATTTTTAAAAATTCAGGAAAGAGACTTGCCTTTCCCTAGATTTATATATATGCATATATGCATATATATATAATATTTAATGTATATAATTTATGAACAGTTTTTTCATATTTCTATCGATTTTTTTTAAAGAAATGACAACAGAAGCATTACAATTCTTATTTCATGTATAAAACACAATTTTTCATATCTCTCATTGTATATAAAGTATGGTGATACAAATTTGTGTCTTTGTGCATGTACTTTTGATGATGGTCTCTATCACATTCCACCATTCTTGCTAATCCCCTACTCCCATTGTTTTCCTTCCACTCCTCTTCTTTATTGAGAATCCATCTATTTCTCTCATGCTCCCCCTCCCTACCCCATTATGAGTCAGCCTCTTTATATTTGGCAATTTTTTTTTAATTGGCTAACATCACTTAGCATTATCTTCTCCAATGCTATCCATTTACCTGCAAATGCCAGATATAATTATATACCTAGAAGACTCAAAAAGCTCCACCAGAAAACTTCTAGATCTAGTAAATAAATTTAGCAAAGTAGCAGGATATAAAATCAACATCCATAAATCAAAGGCATTTCTGTATATCAGTGAAAAATCTTCTGAGAAAGAAATGAAGAAAACTATCCCGTTTACAATAACTTCAAAAAAAAGATACTTGGGGATCAACTTAATGAAAGAGGTAAAGGGTCTATACAAGAAAAACTACAGAAACCTAAAGGAAAAAAAATCAAGAAAGATCTTAAAAGATGGAAAGATCTACTTTGCTCATCTATAGGCACAATTA
>CAYPJH010000050.1:0-6625 GCA_964411035.1 uncultured Methanobrevibacter sp.
TTTATTACTTATTACTTATTAGTTCTTATTTATAACTTATTTCTTAGATGTTTTCACTTATCTGATTTAATTTAAAACTTATTTTTTAAAACTTAAAATTTAGAAGTTATGTATTGTAAGTTAAAACTTAAATATTAAAAGTTAGAAATTTTAACTTATATAATTTAACTTAGTTGTTAAAATTTAGAAGTTATATAGTTTAAGTTAATAGTTTTAAGGTAAACCTTAAAATTTAGAAGTTATATGGTTTAAGTTACTAGTTTTCAGTTAAAACTTAGACATTTTAACTTTTCAGTTTTAATTTAGAAGTTATTTCTTAGATGTTTTCAGTTAAAACTTAAAATTTATAAGTGTTTTAACTTAAACAAAGGAGTTCATTAAATGGGTGAAGTTATAGCTGTAATGAATCAAAAAGGGGGTTGTGGAAAAACAACAACAGTTGTAAATACAGCAACATCTCTAGCAATAATGGGAAAATCTGTTTTAATAGTAGATATGGATCCACAAGCAAATGCAACAACAAGTTTTGGATTAAATAAAACAGAACTGGAAAATACAATATATGATGCTCTTATTGGTGATATTAATGTAAAAAAAGCCACTATTCCAACTTTTATTAAAAATCTTTTTATAATACCAAGTAATATTTCTTTAAGTGGAGCTAGTGTAGAGTTAAGCAATGATGATAATTACCATATTAGATTAAAAGAAACTTTAAAAGATGTTGTTCCTTTATTTGAGTATATTTTCATAGATTTGCCCCCATCTTTAGGAGTTTTAACAGTTAATGCATTAGTTGCATCTGATAGTGTTTTGATACCAATTCAAGCAGAATATTATGCATTGGAAGGGGTAGCAGACTTAATTAATACTATTAAATTAGTTGAAACAAGACTTAGAAGTCCAACTCCAATTAAAGGTGTTCTTTTAACATTATATGATAAAAGAACAAGATTAAGTCGTGATGTTCATAAAGAACTTAAAAACTTTTTTTCAGATAATAATTTATTATTGAAAACAATAATTCCCAGAAATATCAAATTAGCTGAAGCTCCAAGTCATGGAAAACCTTGTTTAATATATGATTCAAAAAGTACAGGGGCAAAAGCCTATTTTAATTTAGCTAATGAAATCATAAAGAGAGATGGTGGTGGTAAATATGACTAGAAAAAAACAGACAGGATTAGGAAAAGGGCTTGATTCTTTAATTCCAAAGGTTTATGATGAAAATTTTGACAGTAATAATCCAATATCTTTAGAAGATATGCTCGGTGAGAATAAGCCGGCTAAAATCAATGAATCTGGTGAAGAGGAAAAAGCTGATGAAAATAATGTTAAAGATGATGAACCGGTTGTTGATGATTCTCAAGAAGAAACTTCAAATGAGGATTTAGATAATAAAACAGACGATGAACCGGTTGTTGAGTCAGCTGATGAGGAAAAGGCTGAAGAAATTAAATTAACTAAAAAAGAATTGGCTCATATTGCTGAGGTTAAGGAAGTAGTAGCTAAAAATCCTAGAATAACATTATGGTCTGCTCGTTCTGCAGCAGTATTTAGATATTTAAGAAAAACAGAGCCTGAATTCAGTATAAGTAAAGAAGCTTCATTAATGATTGAAGAGGCAGTAAGTGAAAAATATCCTGAGATTTGGAAATTATTTGAGGAAGATTAAAAATTATCTAAACCTGTTTGATAATCTCCATCAATTTTAATATAAGTTTCAGCTCTATTAACAGCTACTCCTAACTTTTTCAAATCTTCTTTACTTGTAAATGGCTGTTTTTTCCTGGTTTGGATAATTTTACGTGCTGATTTTGTTCCAATTCCAGGTACTCTAATTAAGTCTTTATATGAGGATCTGTTAATTTCTATTGGAAATATGTCCATATTTTTTGCAGCAAGAATTTTTGGATCTTCATTTAAATCTAGTTTATCATCATCGTCAAATACAAGTTCTTTAACATTGTAGTTATAGCTATTAATTAAACTATCGGCATTATATAGTTTGTTTGTTCTGAAAACATCACATTTTTCTTTATTTTTAAATTCTGTTTCCTCTACGGGGGTGAATGGTGAGAAGTATGTTCTTTTTAAATTGGATTTTTTATATATTTTGCTCATTCTTGTAAGAATCTCTTTATCTGTTTCATTGTTAGCTCCTACTATAAGTTGGGTTGTGTGTGTAGAATTCGGATAGGTGCTTTTGTGTTTTTCAAGGGAGTTTATCCAGCTTAATCGTCTTAATATGTCTTTGTTGTAGTCTTTAGTAGAAGTTATTTCTGCAAGACCGCTTGATGTTGCCGCTTCAATATTTATACTGACCCTATTTGCAAGACCCATAGCTCGTTTTATAGAATCTTTTGAAGCTCCAGGAACTATTTTAAGATGAACATAATCCTTATACCCGTATTTCTTTCTAAGGATTCTGACTGTTTCAATTGTTTTTTCCATTGTTGTATCTTCATCTTTTTCAATTCCTGAGCTTAAGAATAATCCGTTTACAATTCCTCTATTGTAATAGTCAAGAAATACTCTTGCAAGAAGTTCGGGTTCAAGTTCAATTCTTGTAAAATTTCTTTTTGACTGATTTATACAGTATTTACAGTCATTTTTACATTTATTTGTAAGTAAAGTTTTAAAAAGTGGAATATCGCAGCCATTGGCTCCGGTAGCATGGTAAATTCCAGGCAAGTTTTTTTGTGAGCTTTTTTGATGATTTACATAATCACATAAATCATATTGGGCTGAATCTGTAAGAACTTTCATTTTTTCTAAAACTGACATTGTTCATGATTATATTATTATGAACTTAAATATGTTTACTGTGTGCATTTGAAAACATATCCTGAATGTTAAAGTATTGTTTAATTAATCTGTAATAATGTAAAAACATGCATGTTTTATTTAAATAATGATTATGGGAGATATGGTTAATTTTCCAATGAGGCTGATATGATTTTTTAAAAATAAATAAATAACATAAAATTATAATATATTAGCAATGTTAACTATTAATCAATGTTATTTAGATTTTGTTGAAAAAATCCTTAAATATGGAAAAGAAACATATAAGGATAGTAATCATCATTTAAAGGAGAATCTTGGTAATTTTTATTATATCGAAGATCCTTTAAGCCTTAAATTTAAAGCTAAATATCAAAATCTTACTTCAAAAATGATGCTTGACATGATTAAATCAGGCAAATTTGACATAGAAGGATGTCCAATTAAAAGCGATGCTCTTTATGAGTATGTTAAATCCTTTGACGATGATTCAGATCAGGGATTTGTATACTCTTATCCTAATAGAATATTAGCTCATTTTGACATTAATCAGTTTAATGTTATGAAAGACAGGATATTAAATTCTTTAGGAAGTAATCGTGCAGTTGCAATAACCTATGATCCTGCACTTGACTGTAATCGTGAAGACATTCCATGTTTACAATTTTTACAGGCTATTGTTAGGGATGGTGAATTAACAATTCATTGCTTATTTAGATCAAATGATATATATGGTGCATTTTACTCTAACATGTTTTTCATAGCTTATATTGGAATTAAACTTAAAGATGAATTAAATAAAGAGTTAATTTCAGAACAATTAAACTTTGGTGGCATACACTACCATTCTACGTCAGGCCATATCTACAATACAGATATTAAAAGTGCTAAAAAACTGGTTTCTAAAAATTAATTCTTTTTTTCTTATTTTATATTTCTTAGAATAGTTGGTTTTTAGTTAATAAAATTTTTTAGGTGATTTAATGAAAAGTGATAATATTAAAAAAGGAATTCAAAGAGCACCTCACAGATCTTTACTTAGAGCATGCGGACTTAAAGATAAGGACTTTGAAAAGCCTTTTATTGGAATAGCTAACAGTTTTACAGATATTGTTCCGGGTCATATTCATTTAAGAGAACTGGTTGAGTTTGTAAAACAGGGAATAATAGCAGCTGGAGGAATTCCGTTTGAATTTGATACTATGGCAATCTGTGATGGTATTGCAATGAATCATGAGGGAATGAAATATTCATTACCATCAAGAGAAATTATAGCTGCTACTGTTGAAAGTATGGCAAAAGGCCATAGTTTTGATGGGTTGGTTTTAATTCCTAGCTGTGATAAAATCGTTCCTGGAATGATTATGGGTGCTAGTAGAGTAGATATTCCAACTATTGTTGTCACTGGCGGACCTATGATATCTGGAAGATATAATGATAGGAATGTTGATTTAATCAGTGTTTATGAGGCTGTTGGAGAACTTTCTGCAGGTAAAATTACTGAAAAAGAAGTTGAAGAACTTGAAAGATGCGCATGTCCTGGAGCTGGAAGCTGTTCCGGATTATTTACAGCAAATACAATGGCATGTATTACCGAAACATTAGGTTTATCATTACCATTCTGTGCAACAACTCATGCAGAGGATAAAGCTAATGAAAAGATAGCTTATGATTCTGGTGAAAGAATTGTTGAACTGGTAAATGAAGATTTAAAGATTAGTGACATTCTAACTCAGGAATCATTTAATAATGCAATAGCTGTTGACATGGCATTGGGAGGATCCAGTAATACTGCACTTCACATTCCTGCTTTAGCCAGTGAGGTTGAAGGTGTGGATGTGGATTTAGATTTATTTGATAAGATTAGTCGTGAAGTTCCACATATTGCATTGATTTCACCTGCTGGTGAAGATACAATGATGGATTTACATGAAGCCGGTGGAATTCCAGGTGTTTTAAAAACATTATCTGATAAGATTGATACAAATCAGATGACTGTTACAGGTAAATCAATAGCTGACAATATTGCTGATGTTGAAGTGAAAAATAGGGAAGTAATTCATCCATTGGACAATCCTGTTCATGAAGATGGTGGAATTGCTATTTTAAAAGGTAATATTGCTCCTAACGGGTCTGTTGTTAAAAAAGGTGCTGTTGCAGAAGATTTAATGCATCTTAAAGGACCTGCAAAAGTGTTTAATAGTGAAGAGGAAGTTACAAAAGCCATATTCGATCATGAAATAGATGAAGGAGACATTATTGTAATTATTTATGAAGGACCAAAAGGAGGTCCTGGAATGCGTGAAATGCTTAATCCGACTTCTGCAATTGCAGGAATGGGCATTAAAAATGTAGGTCTTATTACTGATGGAAGATTTTCCGGAGGAACCAGAGGTCCATGTATTGGGCATGTATCACCTGAAGCAATGGCCGACGGTCCGATTGGAGCTATAAGAGATGGGGACATCATTGAAATTGATATTAATAATCGTTCAATAAATGTAGATTTAACTGATGATGAAATTGCTTCAAGATTGGAAGAAAAAACCCATCCGGATAAAAATATGGATGGTTGGCTTGCGATTTATCAAAAACTCGTTTCATCAGCTGATAGGGGAGCTATCTTAAGGTAAGTGTTAGAAATGAAACTTTTAAGATTTAATGATATTGATATTGAAGAAGTTATTAAAAGATCAGAAGTTAATGTAACTGAAGTTATACCTATTGTGGCTGATATAATAGATAATGTTCGTGAGAATAAAGATTTGGCTTTAAAACAGTACACTGAAAAATTTGATTCTGTTAAATTAGATGATTTAAAGGTAAGTGATGCTGAAATTAAAGAAGCCTATGATAATATTGATTTGAAGTTAGTCGAATCTTTAAAGCTTGCTTTAAAAAACATTGAGAAATTTCATAAAATGGAAATTCCACAGGAATGGCATATGGAGGTAGTTGAAGGTGTTCGTGCAGGTCAAATTGTAAGACCAATAAATAGTGTTGGCTGTTATATTCCTGGGGGACGTGCAGCCTATCCTTCAACCATATTAATGACTGTGGTTCCGGCAAAAATAGCTGGAGTTGAAAAAATCGTATGCTGTTCTCCTCCTCAAGCAGATGGTAAAATCGGAGATGCTATTCTTGTTGCAGCAGATTTGGCTGGTGCAGATGAGATTTATAAGGTAGGTGGTGCTCAGGCTATTGCTGCTATGGCATATGGAACCGAGTCTGTTCCTGGAGTGGAAAAGATTGTAGGGCCGGGCAATATTTTTGTAACCGCAGCTAAAAAACTGGTATTTGGAGATGTAGATATTGAGTTTCCGGCAGGACCCTCAGAAGTTTTGATTTTAGCTGACAGCACTGCTAATCCAGAGTTTATTGCATGTGATGTCTTAGCACAGGCAGAACATGACCCTAATGCATCATGTTTTGTTGTAACTGATAGTGAGGAAATTGCTCTTAATACTCTTGAAGAAGTTAATAAAAAGTCTCAAAATGCTGAAAGACGTGAAATTATCGATGAATCTCTTGAAAAGAATGGGGTTATAATTTTAACAGATAACTTTGAAGAAGCAATTGATATTACAAATATGTATGCTCCGGAACATCTGGTTATAATGACTGAAAATGATGAAGAGGTTTTATCTAAAATCAATAATGCAGGGTCTATATTTTTAGGACAGTTCTCACCTGTTGCATGTGGAGATTATGGATCTGGAACTAATCACGTTCTTCCAACAGGAGGAGGGGCTAAAATGTATTCTGGTCTTTCAACAGAGTCATTTATTAAAAAACCTACAGTTCAAACCATATCTCGTGAAGGTCTTGAGAATTTATA
>CAYPJH010000051.1:0-2788 GCA_964411035.1 uncultured Methanobrevibacter sp.
ATATTTTTCCCATGATGCATAAGCTTCTTCATAACTAACTGTATCAAAATAATCTTGTAGACAAACCTTTCCTGCTCTAAATTCATTTATTAGTGTTAGATCCCCACCACATCCATCTGGACATATTGCACCTTGAGGTAACATTTTTGTAACTTCCCCCAATTCTAAAAATCCTCCACATATACAACATTGGACATATAAATCTGTGAAATTGTTCGGAGCAGTTACTTGAAGATTTGTTCCAGGTATGTTTTTACATGTTTTTTCAAAATTTATATCATCTTGAGAAGATAATATATCTTTACTAACTGTAAATTTATTAGTATTGTCCATAATACTTGGTGCGACATCAGTATTTAAATCATTGGCTGCTGCAGATTTATTAATAACATTGTCTTCGTTATATATTGCATAACTTGCACCAACTATTAAAATAACCGCGATTGTTAGAAATCCTAGTTTTAATTTATTAATGAATATCACCTCTTCTTAATTTAACATACTTACTTTAAGTATGTGTATAATATATATTACATCAACATATATATACTTTTGCTTCATAATTCCCTATTCTTCTGCTTATTTTTCATTTAATTATATATAGTGAACTAAAATCTTTTATTAAATCTATAGGTGCTAGAAATTAAATATAATCGTTTCCATCATTGGTCGAATTAGAGAATTTAGATACCATACAAGACTTTTTAGATAATCATTGCCCAATCAATATAAAAAATACATAATAATTGATTTAAAAAGAATATTGGCAAGCAACAGACAGATTAAATATCAATCACCAATTCTGCAAATTTCACATCAAAAGATTAATAAACAGACAAATTAAAGACCACATACATAAAAAAGACATTAGACAAAAAAATCAAATAACAAATAATAAAGGAGTTTTATAGAATATATGCAGAAACACTAGAAATAGCAAAAAAAGAACAGATTATATAAAATAAACAAGAATAAACCACATAATATATAAATTATCATGACATTTAATCATCCTGAGTTCAACAGAATCATCTAACACATTAAAGAAAAAAAACACTAGCCACGTGATAAAATAGAAAGTAGATTCCTGAAAAACTTCCCAAAATATATTAAAAAGAATTACAAAATATTAACTGAAATAATAAAAAGGTTTCAACTAAAATTAAAGTAGTGGAACATTAAAAATGAAAAACATAAATCCTCCAAGTTTTGAAATTATCCTAAAAGTTTAATTAAAGTTAAATAGATGTGCGAATAAATTATCAATTATATACACTTTAAGTGTATATTAAATAGATTTTTGATTTTAATAAATTAAACAATGAAAATTATTTAATTTTAATTTAATTTCAAAAATTTAGAATCGAATATGTGAACACTAATTATTAAATATTGAGGTATAAAAAGAAAAATATAAGCAAAATTTATATTTTTTTAATTGTTTTATTTGTAAGCATGTCTCTTGTTTCAGCAGAAAATAACACTGAAATAGAAACAATAAACAATGAAACTAATGAACAAAATATTGAAGAAAATTTGGAAACTAATAATGAAATAGGATATAATATTGAAATAAATGATAAAAATATTCATAATGGAATAACTTCATCATCTAATCCATCTCCAACATATTTTACTGTTTTAAAAAATGATATTGTTAAAGGTAATTCATTTGAAATCATTTTAAAAACTCCTAAATACAGTGATGATGGAAAACTAATTGATCTTAATGGAATACCTTTAGCTAACAAACATATTACTTTCCTTATTAATGGAGTACCCTATAATAGGATAACTGATGCTGATGGTATTGCTAAAATAACCATTAATTTAAATTCTGGAGATTATATTTTCAGATATAGTTTTAATGGGGATTCACAATATTCTCCTAGAGAAGAACATATGCAAACAAAAGTTTTTGATGGTGATACTTATTTAAAATTTTTAACAAATAAAACTTATAAAACTGAAGCATTTAAAGTAGCTTTATTTGATAGTAATGGTAATCGATTATCAAATAAACAAGTTTTTATCACAGTTAATGGCATTTCTTACGCAAAAACCACTAATTCCAGCGGTATGGCTGGTTTAAATATAAATTTAAACCCCGGTAGTTATAATATAGGTTACTCTTTTTCTGGAGGAAATGGGTATTCATCTTGTTCTGGTTCTACTACAATCAATGTTTTAACTAAAAAGGTCAATATAATCCCCATTACTTTAGCCGTTGTTACACAAGCAGGCAATACTTATAAAGTTAAATTAACTGATGAATCAAATAAACCCATTGCAAATAAAGATGTGACTATCCGTATCCATGGTGCAAATACATATATAAAAAAAACAAATTCAGAAGGCATAGCCAATCTAAATATTAATTTAGGACCAAATCAATATACTTTTAATGTCAGTTATGTTCCTGAGGATCATTCTATGTATGCATATAATTCCATTCAGCATGTTTTCACTGCTACTAATCTTGGATCAAATCCAGTTAAAATTACAGTTCAAAAAACATATATAAAAACAGGCACAGCACTTACAGCAAAAATTACTGATCAAAATGGAAATCCTTTAGCTAATAAAAAAGTTTCAATATATGCATCTGGAGAATATAAAAGAACTACAAATGCTAATGGAGAAGTATCTTTAACTTTCAATTGGAATAATCCTAATAGTTATGGTATCTCAATTTCTTTTATGGGTGATAATATTTACAAAGCTTCAGGGATTTATAAATTAATCTATGTATCTCCAGGAAATATGAATAATGAATATGCTTCTACAG
>CAYPJH010000052.1:0-4494 GCA_964411035.1 uncultured Methanobrevibacter sp.
GGAATTCCATTGGTGCATTTATAAAACCTTTCAAAACCTTCATCTGTGAATTTAAGATAATCCGCTTTTTCAGATAAATAATTTTTTGTTGTATCAAATGAAAATGTTTTGATTTCATAACTTAATATTCTACCTCCGAAAGCACCCTTTTGACCTGCAATATCTGCAATCAATTCATCTTTAATGCTCATGCTTCCGGAAAATATGTACCCGATGTATTTCTGTGATTGAATGATGCTTCTGATATACCATAAAAATCCATTTATATTTTCATCAAGCTGTTTCAACATTTGAAATTCATCGATAAATATTAAGACTCCATTAATATTGTCCTTGTATTCATCATATATTTGTTGAGGCAAATCCATTACAAAAGTAGTGAATTTTTCGTAATCCTCTTCGGATTTAAGAATAGGGATTGGAATCTTATCCAATGATTCTAATCTATCTAATTTGAAATTGTGTGTTTTAAAATATTTTAAAATCTGTGTATCAATAGTTTTGATATTTTTATCTCTGCATCCTTTTATAATTGACTCGTAGAATAATTTCATGAAACAAAAACGGGTTAATTTATCATCCTTTTTGAATTTGTCCATTCCGGATAAATCCATATAAACTACCAAGTAATCATCTTGGAGATTTTTTTTCAATTTTTTCATTAATGCGGTTTTACCTACTCCTCTAATGCCAGTAAGCAGTATTGTTGGAGTTGATCCCTTTTTTGTTAGCTCTAAATTATCAGTTATGAATGAAACTTCTTCTGTCCTATTATAGAACTGTGTATCATCCAATCATTATCGTTTCCTAGTGGCAAGCTTGTCATGTTTACACCTTGGTTAATATGTTTAGAAACATTTTATATAATATAATGTAAATTCCATTATAATGTAGAAAACACACATTGCATTATGTTAAATTGAGGGGTTTAAATGACTCAGTAATTTTATTATTAATGGAAAATTAATGGTTTAGTGCAGGAACTCTATAAGTATCGGAAATTTATTATAGTTTATACGAACTGTTCGTATATTAAATTTATTTTAGATAATGCTCATATTTGATTAGAGTATATTTTAAATTTATACAAAATTTTCAATATTACTGTTGATTTGTTTAATGTAATGATGGTTCTTTTATATAAAAAGTTTAATTTTTCTAGACATAATTAGTTAAATATTTAATAAAGTTCTTTGAAAATATTTATATAATTAAATAATTATAGGTGATGCAAATCACAAATTTGAAACCCATTCAAATATTTTCAAACAATGAAGAAGATATAGGAATTAATGTTATTAAAAGCCCAGTTAAATTAACAATATTGGAAATGTTAAGAGATAATGAAATGGAATTTGATGAAATTGTTAAAAACACAGGAAAATCAAAGTCTACAGTTTCAGTCCATTTAAAATCTTTAAGGGAACAAAATATTATATCCTATAGAATAGATTCTAAGGATAATAGAAGAAAGATTTTTTATTTAAATTCAAAATATTTAGGTTCAGTTGCTATTTCCAATGATTTAAAAGTAGAAGATGAAGGACTTGATTTATTAGTTTCACAATTATTAAGCTCTGATGAACCATTTTCAGCAGTACTCTTCCAAACATTTAGGGCATTGCTAATTAAAGAAGGAATTAATATAGATCCTGTTTTAAATATTACAGGTAAAATTATTGGAAAAAACCTGTTTAAAAAACTTTATGCAGAAAACCTTGATGATTTCATCAGCAATATCTCTAATTACTGGAAAGAAAAATCTCTTGGTTCATTAAGTGCAGAATTAGGTCAGATTATAAAAATTTCAACAACTGACTGCTTTGAATGTATGGAACTACCAAAAACAGGTAAGCCAATATGCTATTTGGATGCTGGAATTTTTGAAGCTTTATTTAATTCATACTTTGAAATGCCAGTAAAAGTAACCGAAATCAAATGTTACACAATGGGAGATGAAATGTGCACATTTGAAATCGAAGCATTAGGCAATTAATCCATAAATTTAACAATAGTTGTTGTAAGATAAGGTTTGTCTTTTGAAAAACCTTCAATAACTTTTTCATTTTCACGAGTACAATTTTCAACAGAATAAATTAATTTATCCTTATTTTTTGATTCTATAAGTTTTTCTAAATCTTCTGTATTTCTAGATACTTTCATAAGAGCTATTGAATCACTATAATCCATGACACTACTTAATCTATCATCAATTTTAGGAACTATAGTCAATATTTGGTTTTTCTCAACAATGGGAATTTCACATGCAGCAGCACAGGCTGTAAATGCAGCAATGCCCGGAATTACCTCAACATCATAATCTTTGCATAACCTCTTTTGAACATAGGAAAATGTTGAAAATATTGAAGGATCACCTAATGTAATAAATGAAACATCAATTCCCTGATCGAGATAATCAGCTATTGCTTGTGATGCTTCATCCCAATATTTTTCTAACTCCTCTTTATTTTCAATCATAGGAAACAATGGTTCCAAAATTGTAAAGTCATCATCTCGTTCATCTATAATAGGTTTAACAATAGAAAGTGCAATGCTTTCCTTTTCTTTTGAAGACTTTGGAGAACAGATTACAGGGATATTTTTCAATACTTTTGCAGCTTTCAATGTTAATAATTCACTATCTCCAGGCCCTACTCCTATTCCAATTAATTTTCCCTTTTTGAGACTTTCACAGATAATTTTAACATCATAATCATTTTTTAAATATTTTTCTGCATAACCTAATGTTTGAGATATTGTGGAATCATCTAATGTAACAAATGCAACATCCCGGCCACTGTCAAGATAATTAGCTATTAAACTTGATGCATTCATCCAATATTGTTTAAGATCCTCTTCTTTTTTAAGAGGTGGGAAAATAGGTTCTATAACCATTAATCTTTTATAATCTTCTCTTTTTTCTAAAATAGGATCAATAAGTGACAATGCTATTCCTTCTTTTTTTTCAGCTACCTGTTGTGAATAAATCACAGGAACGGTTTCAAGTATTTTAATAGCTTCCGGACTTAATGATTCAATATTTTCAGGATCTACTCCAATTCCGATAAATTTACCTTTTTCACTCATAAAATCACAGTTTAATATTAGTTTTCATATGCTCTTCTATAATTTTTATATATAATAATAAATTAATATATTGTTTGATGTCTGATTCTATTTTTTGTCCAAACTGTGGAATGTTAAAATCAAATTGTAAATGTGGAACTAGTAAATCATCATCTAACAATAAGTCTAAATCAGGTTTAACAAATCTTTTTAGCTTTAAAAAGGAGAATAAACCTAATGTGGTGGATGATGAAATATCTGAAGTTTACAATATTGAAGAACATAGGCTTGATCCACAGATTATAGAAAAACTTAAACAGCAATATAATTACATTGACAGCGAAATTATTGAAAATTTTCCATTTGAAAGTCCGAGAACAGGACAATTAAACATTATACAGGACATTGTTGATGCAATTAGAAAAGGCTATAAATATATTATCTTAGAAGCGGGAACAGGTACTGGAAAGTCAGCAATAGCTACAACACTGGCCCAACTTTATGAATCAGCATATATTTTAACTATGACCAAACAACTTCAACAGCAATATGCTAATGAATTCGAGTTTCCATTAGTTAAAGGAAGAAGTAATTTTGCTTGTTTAGCTGATCAATTAGATTCCAGCTGTGATATTGGAAAATGTAAAACAACTCCAAGATCCGCTAAATATATCTGCCCGTATGGGGTTAGTAAAAGTCCGATGTTAGAGGCGGATTTGGCATTTGACACATATTCAGGTCCTGTTTTTTACCAATCAGAGAATCATTGTCATTATTGGGAGCAAAAAGCAAATGCAATCAATTCACCTATTACTATAATGAATTATGATTATGCTTTGGCTGAATTTAATTATGTTAGACATTTTCCTAAGCGTTCATTATTAATATTGGATGAGGCACATAATATTGAAAACAAACTTATGGGTTCTCTGGAAGTTAATTTATATAATCGTAAATTAGAAAAGGATATTAATAAGACCATATCTAAGCAGACTCTTAAAGATGGGGAAATTGAAGATTGGATTTTAGAAATTGAAGCTATTGCAGATCATTATGATGATATTGATTTATCAGATGTTGCTGCAGAAAAGGCCGATAAAATAGAATCAACTGTCAGGAGACTTAACAAATTAGTTAACACTCTTCATGATGAACCTCAGAATTGGGCTATTGATACAACTGAAGATAGTGTTTCTTTTAAGCCATTAAGGGTCAATCATTATGCTAAAAATAATCTTTTGAAATATGGTGATGTTGTTATTTTCATGAGTGCAACAATCTTATCCCATAAGTTATTTGCAAAATGGCTAGGTCTTAACTCTAATGAAATTTATCATATAAAAGTTGACAGTCCTTTTGAAAGGGAAAAAAGACCAATCATATTGGATTTGGCAGGTAAAATGTCTAAAAATAGAATTTAAACAAAAA
>CAYPJH010000053.1:0-19752 GCA_964411035.1 uncultured Methanobrevibacter sp.
GAGGGAATAAGAAAAGACTTCCACCAAAGAGAACTATTTTAGGTTTTTCTTCTAAAATTTTCTTATTCATTGCATCAATATCAATATTCATTATTTCTGCATCAAAGGGTTGATTAATAGTTTTAAGTCCACAGATTCCAGCAGCACTTACCTTTGCATGACTAATATGTCCTCCAGTTGGAACTTCTAAAGCCATTAATTTATCTCCAGGATTGGAAAATGCGAAAAATGAAGCTAAATTTGCAGTAACACCAGAAACCGGCTGTACATTAGCATAAGCTGCATTGAATATTTTTTTAGATGATGCGATAGCTAAATCTTCAATTTGGTCAACATACTGGCATCCTTCATATAGTCTTTCATGAGATTGTCCTTCAGCATATCTATGTCCAAAATCAGATACAATAGCTTCTTTAACCTCAACACTTACAATATTTTCACTTGCAATGAGATTAATACTGTTTCTCATATAATTAGTATGATTTTCAATAATATTTTCAAATTCATGTAATTCATTTAAGTTATCAGACATTTAGTACACCTATATTGTCAATAAGAATAGTTTGATTTTTATAAATATATAATATTTATGTAGAACAGTAGAAATTTAGAGTATTTGCAATAAAAGGATAATTTTTTAAGTTCAAATAAAATTTCAGATTATAACTTTGAATATTTATCGTCCTATCATTAAATTTGATAATGGCCAGATCAAATATTCCGTAAAACTAGTATTATCAACCAATAACCCATAGTTCTACTACTATGGAAAAAGTAAACACTAGTCAAAATCTATTTATCAAATAAAAGATAAAAAATAATTACAATGTTATCAAAAAGAATAGAATATTTAGATGATTTAAAAGTACTGGCCATTTTAGGAATTATCTTAATCCATATAGCTATTCTTTGGCCTGATACCTCCATTAGAGGTTATAATCTATCTACTATTTTTTCTGTAATCGGCAGATTTGGTGTTCCTATTTTTTTAATGGTCAGCGGGACTTTATTTTTAGGAAAACCCATTTCAAATATTCCAAAATTCTATAAAAACAGAATGATTAGAGTACTTTTACCTTATATATTATGGATAATGATATTTACATTATTAACTTTCTACATATGGAGAATCTCTCCATTTACTTTAGAAGGAGGCAGACTATTCTTAGATACATTCTTAAACAATATTGGATGGTATGCATGGATGATTATTGGGGTTATACTAACCATCCCCTTTATTAACGAATTTATCATCCATAGAGAATTCAAAGAAGTTGAATATTGGGTTATGATAATTCTCTTTGCATCTGTTTTCTATCAAATCTGTGTTTACTTCAATCAAACTACATTTTTAGATTTGAGATTTTTCTGCGGACCTTTAACATATATAGTGCTTGGATATTATTTAAGTAAAAAAGAATTTAATATATCTTCAAATAAAATGATTATAATCTGTTTGGTTCTGTTTATTATAATGACTATTTTAAAGGATAAGGAAATTCTTACAGTTAAATTAACTCATATGATAGTAAATACTGCAGATATGGCTTTAACTTCCCATTTAGATATTAGTTTTATAGAGATTATTCAAGCATCCTCAATTTTTTTACTTGTTAAAAATATTCATAAATCAACAAAAGGATTTGGATTAAAAATTAAAAATATATTGGATATAAAAATGATTCGTGAATTTATTTTATCAGGTTCCAGATCCAGTTATGGAATGTACCTCTCCCATATAACTATTCTTGTTTTGATTCCAGTTTTCTTAAATAGCTATACCTTTACAGGCAAACAATTAGTAATTCTATGTATAGTCTTGACTATTTTGACCTATTTTATTACATGGATTTCTGTATTAATTTTAAGTAAAATTCCAATAATTAACAAATTTTCAGGTTATCATTAAATTAGATTAATTTTAGAAGGTTTTCTTTTGTTAATGAATTGAACTGAATTTCCAGATCATTTCCCAATCCCTCATTCTTCTTGGTCTAATCAATTGCTCTTCAGCTGTTCTTTCGATTAATCTGACCATGTGTAATTTATTAATTGATGTTTTTTATCTAATGATAGATTACTGTCATTTGCAAATTTAAGTTGTTTTGAATGCATCGGTTAATATATTATTATCTTTCAAAACCCTAATAACAGATTATAATCAATAGTATACAATAAAAAAATAGATTTATTCTGGAATAAAAATACAAATTACTAAGAATATATAAAAAAAATTAAAAAAATAGAATGAAGAAAAGTCTTCAAATCTATTTACCGATTTCTTCAAGAGCAGCACTAATTTGTGCCATGATTTGTTCAGTTTTGAAGTGTTGTTGATCCATAGCTCCAGATGGACATGCTCCTACACAGGTACCGCATCCTTTACATAATGCAACGTTAATTTCTGCGTGAGAAGATCCGTCTCCTTCAACAATGGAAACTGCTCCGTATGGACATAATTCTACACATACTTCACATGCACCACAAACTAAATCATCAGTACGTGCTACAATAGGTTCGATTTCTACTTCTCCTTTAGACATTGGGATAGCTGCTCTTGATGCTGCAGCTGAACCTTGTGCTACGGAGTCAGGAATATCTTTAGGACCTTGTGCTACACCAGCAACATAAACACCGTCAGTTAAAGTGTCAACAGGTCTGAGTTTAGGGTGAGCTTCCATGTAGAATCCGTCTGCAGATTTGGAAATACCTAAGGTTTGTCTTAATTCTTCTGATCCTTCAGGGTTTTCAAGACCAACACTTAAAACAACTAAATCGTAAGTGAATTCAGTTACTTTTCCAAGTAAAGTGTCTTCTGCTCTGATGGTTAAAGTTCCATCATCGTTTTCTTTAATTTGAGCTGGTTTACCTCTTACAAATTCAATACCGTATTTTTCTTGTGAGGTTTTGTAGAACTCTTCGAATCCTTTACCGAATGCACGGATATCCATGTAGTAACAGGTTACATCAGTATCTGGTTCGTGGTCAACACATAATTGAGCGTTTTTCATGGAGTACATACAACATACTCTTGAACAGTATGGTTTACCGATTTGTTCATCTCTTGAACCTACACAGTGGATGAAAGCAACACGTTTAGGAGTTTCACCATCAGATGGTCTGATTACATGACCTTCTGTAGGTCCTGATGCGTTGATCATTCTTTCAATTTCCATACCAGTAATTACATTGCTGTAACGACCGTATCCGTATTGATAAATTTCAGATGGGTCGTATGGGTCGTAACCGGTTGCTGCAATAATAGTACCAACTTTTAACTCTATTTTTTCAGGTTCTTGTTGGTGGTTTACAGCTCCACGTTCACAGATTTGGTCACAAAGCATACATTCGATACAGTAATCTTTATCAATAGTTGCACATAATGGTACAGCTTGAGGGAATGGGATGTATGCTGCTTTTACCATACCAATACCTTCATCGTAATAGTTTGGTATTTCAATAGGACATACTTCTACACAGGATCCGCATCCTACACATAATTCTTCATCTATGTATCTTGGTTTTTTAACTACATCTACAGTAAAGTTTCCAATGTATCCATCAACATGTTTTACTTCAGCGTAAGTAATTAACTCAATGTTTTCGTGTTTTGCAGTATCTACCATTTTTGGTGCGAGAATACACATTGAACAGTCAAGAGTTGGGAATGTTTTATCTAATTGTCCCATTCTTCCACCAATGGTTGGGTTTCTTTCAACCATGTATGTTTTGAATCCCATGTCACCTAAATCTAAAGCAGATTGGATACCAGTTACTCCACCACCAATAACAAGAGCTTTGTTGTCTACTCCTACTTTAGTTGCTTCTAATGGTTCTAATAATCTAGCTTTAGCTACTGCCATACGAGTTAAATCTTTAGCTTTTTCAGTAGCTGCTTCTGGTTCAGCCATGTGTACCCAGGAGTCTTGTTCTCTTAAGTTTGCGAATTCAAATAAAAATTTGTTTAATCCAGCTTCTTCTACACATCTACGGAAAGTAGGTTCGTGAAGACGAGGAGAACATGCTGCTACGACTACTCTGTTTAAGTTGTGTTCTTTAATATCATCTTGGATTAATAATTGACCAGGATCTGAACACATGTATTTGTAATCTTTTGCAACTACAACATTAGGTAAGCTTCTAGCATATTCAGCTACTTCAGGACAGTTTACAACTCCACCTACGTTTACACCACAGTGGCAAACGTAAACACCGATTCTTAATTCTTCGTTATTATTTTCTGCCATATTTTAATTCACCTTGTACAAGTTGTGATATTATCTAAAATATATATAAAAAACAGATTTAAATTTTCTAAAATTTTAGATATAATATATATGTAGTAAACACACTCTTATAAAGATTTCTATAAAATTCTTGGAGTAAAGTATATATACTATGAGTGAAAAGACTTTCTAAAATCCATTAAAAAGTAAAACAAACCCATAACAAACCAGATTATGTTAATAAAAAAATATTATTAGGTATGACTAAAAAAAATTACATTAAACTAATTATTATAGGTAGGCTAATAAGAGAAATTAACGTGTTAGCCAATATACAATCAGAAGTTATATGATAATCTAAATTATAAGTAACTGCCAGCAAAAGTGAAAGCAAACCAGAAGGCATTGCAGCTTCAATAACAACAACACTAAAATCAAGTCCCCTTAAAGGAATAAGAAAAACAATAACCGCTGCAATTAACGGGAAAACACATAACTTCATAACAGATGTTAAACCAATCATAGAAATATTTTTAGAAAGCCCTTCTAAATGAAGAGAAAGACCTAAGGAAATCATAATAAGAGGTATTGCACCTTGTCCTAAATAGCCGATAACATTATTTAATACTCCACCAATAGGAATATTTAAAAAATTCAATAGAATACCTAATATAACTGCCCACAATGCTGGGAAAAATGCAATTTTTTTAACTGCCACTTTAGGCTTACCTCCAAATTTAAGAATTAAAATAAATGAAAGCACTAAAAATATCATTAAAGTACCAAGATCAGAAAAAATTGCTCTTAAAAAACCAACATGACCATAAATACCTAAATTAACAGGATAGCCCATAAATGCAGTGTTTGCAATCATAACCGTGATAACAACACTCCAAATTCTCCTATCATCAAATTTCAATCTCTTCAAAATAACAAAAGTAATAAATCCACAGATAAAAGATGAAGCTACAATAATAAAAGGTAAAATTCCCAATCTAGAAACCAAAGTTAAATCCGAAGAGTACAATGCCTGAAAAATCATACAGGGCATTAAAATATTCATTACTAGATTATTAAGAGATGGAACATCATCTTCAGATAATAACCTTATTCTTTTTAAAAAATAACCTAAACCAATTAAAATTGATATTGATAAAATAGTTGTTATAACTGCATTCATTAGATAAAATATATAATAAGTAATATAAAAATTTTAAAAAAAAAGTGAAAAGTATTATAAAACTAGTCTATAATACCTTCACTGGTAATTTTAAATACACATTCACCTTCAGGTAAATGAGGACTGTCCACTAAACGTGCAATTCTCTTACCAGCCAAACCTTTTTTAAGCCAAATCCTATAAGTAGAAGCATGCCCTAAAACATGTCCACCAATAGCTTTTGTTGGACTTCCAAAGAATGCATCCGGTTTAGCTTGAACCTGGTTTGTTATGAAAACAGCTACATTATATGTGTTTGCAATTTGTTGAAGAGTGTGTAAATGCTGGTTTAATTTTTGTTGTCTTACAGCTAAAGATTCACGGCCAACATATTCTGCTCTAAAGTGAGCCATAAGAGAATCAACAATTACTAATTTAATGTTATTTCCTTGTTGGATAAGTTCATTAACCTTTTCAGCCATTAAAATTTGGTGAGATGAATTAAATGCGCGAGCAATATGAATATTATGTAAAACTTCTTCATGTTCTAATTCAAAACCATCTGCAATTTGCTCTATTCTTTCTGGACGGAAAGTGTTCTCAGTATCGATAAATACACATTCCCCATCAAGACCTCCCTGTTCTTTAGGAAGTTGAACTGTAACTGCTAATTCATGTGAAATTTGACTTTTACCTGAACCGAATTCTCCGAAAACTTCAGTGATAGATTGAGTTTCTATTCCACCACCAATAAGTTCGTTGAATCCTTCACTTCCAACAGATATACGACCTACATCTTTTCTTCTTTCTAAAACATCATAAGCAGTTTCAAAGTCAATTTTTTCTGCTTTACGGGCCGCTTCAATAACTTTTTCTGCTACCCCTTCACCAATTTCAGCTTTAACTGATAATTCTTTTGCAGTTGCAGTAGCTAATCTCATCATGTCTGCAAAACCTGCATCTCTTAATTTTTCTGCTGTTTTTTCACCAACACTTGGTAAATCTTCTAATTCTACCATATTATCACCTTAGTATCCTTTAGATAAAATCTTTTTAGGTTTTAACCTTCTTTCTTCAGTATATTCGTTAAAATCAACATCTGCAATAATTTCTATATTTAAATCTTCCAAATCATCAATCCTACCTTCTAAAACTCCCAAATCATCTGCATCACCAATAAGTTCAGCAGCATCTTCAGTAGAAATGTTAAGTAATTCTTCAGCTAATTTACCAAAGAAGGTGATTGAAATATCTTCTTCACTGTCTAAATCTCTAAGTCTTGCAGGCACCATTAAAACATGGTTTGGTTCATCATACTCCTGACCACATTCTTCACAGTAATCATCTTCATCAAATTCAGGAAGTGAAGCACCGCAATTTGGACATTTATTAAGTAAAACCCTATTATTTGAAGGGTTTGTAATAATTCCTTTAATACGGATATTCGTATCATCAGCTTCAATTGTATCAATGGTTTTTTCTTGATAAATTAATTCTTTTAACTCTTCAAATGAAGGTAATCTTTTTACATCCTTATCATTTGGAGTTAATAATGATGTGCTTCTACCACTTTGTAATTCTAACCTGTTATCATTATCATTATAAGTTATTCTCGGATTGTCAATTTTAATAGCTTCACCTACTTCAAGTTCATTATTTGCATCATCATTCCACAAGACTAAGTTTATTGCTCCTGTATTGTCAGCTATTTCAACTCTTCTAATTAAACCTACAGTGCCGTCTTGTTTGTTGAACTCGCGAGGTTCATTAACTTCTATTATCCGTGCAATAACACGAATATTTTGATCATCCTCATCAATTTCATCAATGTATCTATTTTCATAAATCATTTCTTCTATTGATTCATAAGCTGGTAATATGCTTGCTTGTTCTTCATCTAATGGAAGAATTCTAGATGTAGCACCAACATTTAAATCAACAGCATACATTCCTAATTTTGTTCTGGCGTTTTCAATTAAGTATGCATCTCCTGTTTTAAACTCATAATCTGCTCTGTCTCCCCATAAAGAAAGAGTTACTAAACCAGTCCCATCTGAAAATTCTACAGATCTAACCAATCCAACTGTTCCATCATCTCTTTGGAATTCATTAAGATCGCTTGTAGATATTATTCTACCCATAACATCAACTTCAACACCTTCATCTTCAAAATCAAGAAGATTTTCTATTTTAATTGGAACTAATCTTTCTTTTATTTCCTCAAATGCCATTATATCTTCTTCAGGTATGTTATTTGGATCTAATGTTATTTGAGTATTCCAATTTGTATTTAAAGAATAGCCGGAAGCTGTGTATTCATCAAATCTTGCAGAACCACCAATGATTTTTATAAATTTTCCTTTTTTAAAGTCTAGATTAGTGTCATCACCCCAAACTGTTACTCTAATAGCTCCTGTGGCATCTTGAACTTCAAATGACTGGAGTTTTCCATCACTACCATCATTTCTTGTGAATGTTTTAATATCTTGAATTTTTGTTATAACTCCCATGATATTGACATTTTCTTGTTCTTTGACTTCAATAATCTTTGTTATTTCATTTACAGCCTCCGGAACATCGTAGTCTCCTTTAATAATTCTTCCATCCCTGTGGGTCAATCCTATTTTGCCTTCCCTATCTTCACGAGGTACTGCTCCCAATATTTTTACAGCATCTCCATCTTCAAGAGACAATGAGTTGATTAAATCTACACTTGCATTCCATAATGTATATGTTATTTCACCAGTGTTATCTTTAAGTTCTATTGATGCAACTTTTCCTGGTTTATCTTCTCTTTCAAATACTCTTATTGATGGGATTCTAATAATTCTTGCAATTATATTAACTTTTTCCATGTTTGCGTCAATATCTGCAATCTTTGTTATTTCTTCACTATATGAAGGATAATTGGAAACATCTTCATCATTCAAATGGATTACAGTTGAATCACGGCTAAGTGTTGCTTCAAGATTTCCGGAAAAATTATTTTGCTGGATTGCAACATTATTAATTTGAATAATGTCTCCTTCTTCAAAATTCTTAAGCAATTTAATGCTTTCAGTCCAAAAGGTTGTTCTAATAGTTCCTGTATCATCAGCAATTACTACATTAGCTAATTTTCCTTTTTTACCGTTTTTAGTTGTGAATACTTTTGGATCTCCAATACTCATTACAGTTCCAGAAATAGAAATACTGTAATCTCCTTTTGGAGTTTCTTTAATATCCTCTATTTTAGTAACATTATAGTTTTCTGTTTTCTCTTCAAAATCATCTATTCTTTTTTCTTCATCAGGAGTGAAGAAGGATACTGCTTGTGCAGCATAACTAGAATCATCCATAAAACCTGGATTTTCATTTAAATTTCTGAAGTATTCCATTTTTTCTTCAAATTCCTCTTCAGTCACTTTATCTTTGACTTTATTATAATATTCTTTAATTTCATCTTCCATACCAAACCCTCATGATACTTATCATAATATTTCATCAAGTAACTATTTAAAGGCTCACAGTCAGAGCATTTGAAAAGTAATCTTTTAAAAAATAAAAATTAATATGCATTAGAATCTTTCTTTAAAACAGTTTTTATCATTATTCCTAAGTCTAAACCCATGTGCCAATTTTCTACATACTCTATATCATATTCTATTCGTTTTTTAATTGAAGTATTTCCTCTGCAACCATGAATTTGAGCCCAACCTGTCAAACCGGGTTTTACCTGGTGTTTTATCATATATTTTGGAATTTTCTTTTTAAAATCTTCAACAAAATATGGACGTTCAGGTCTTGGACCAACAACACTCATCTCTCCTTTTATAACATTGAAATATTGTGGAAGTTCATCAATGCTTGTTTTTCTAATAAAACTGCCTACTTTTGTTTTTCTAGGATCATCCCGGGTAGTCCATTCATGTTCTTCTATTTTAGGATCTTGAACCTTCATGCTTCTAAATTTATACATCATGAAAGACCTGCCATTATAACCTATCCTTTCTTGTTTAAAAATAATAGGTCCTTTTGAAGTTAGTTTAATAGCTATTGCAGTTGCAATCATAATAGGAGATGTTATTATAATAGCTACAATAGCTATTATATAATCTGAAAGTGTTTTTAAAACTTTATTAAAAGCATCATCCAAAGGAACGTACCTAATATTAATAATAGGCAAATCCTCAATCATATCAACAGATGGTCTTGCTGGAAAGTATTTATAATAATCAGGAATAATCTCTGCTTTTATACCTACCTTCTCACAACTTTCAACAAGACTGTCAA
Source organism: uncultured Methanobrevibacter sp. (assembly GCA_964411035.1). Classification (GTDB taxonomy): domain Archaea; phylum Methanobacteriota; class Methanobacteria; order Methanobacteriales; family Methanobacteriaceae; genus Methanocatella. The sequence continues at coordinate 9,658 of CAYPJH010000053.1, forward strand.
TTTTAAAATAATATTTTAACGGAATTGCCAAAACAACACGATCAAAATCATTTTTATTGAGAATTTCATCTAAATCCTTAAAACTGCCAATAATTTTACTTCCTTCAATTTCAACACCTATTCTATCTTTACGTCCTAAAAATCCGCTAATATTAAAACCTAAATAGGGGTTGTTACGTATTTTATGTGCAAAATTGAAAGCCAATTCATTATCTCCAACAACAAGAATATGTTTCTGATTCTTATTATTGGAACGCATTTTCTTTAACACACTTCTTAAAACAAATCTTTCAATACTTCCAAAAACTGTACCTATAACTGCAAGTAACATTAATAAAATTCTTGAAAAATCCGGTTGATCAATAATGAATAAAATAGCTACGAGCACTATGAAAGCAACAAAATTAACTTTTATAATCTGAGTAACTTCTTTAAATATAGTTTTATATGTTCTAAACGGTTTATACAAACCAAACGAAAAGTATAGTATTAAATAAGTTGGAATCACTGCAAGTATTAAAAAAATTAAATACTCCTCAAAACTTAAATGTCCTCCAATCGGTCCAAAGATAGTTGTTTTAAAACGTAACATCCATGAACACAATAATGAAAAACAAATTACTAATGTATCCACCAATACTAAAAGTAGATTTAAAGCCTTTTGATTCTGCTTAATCATAAACACTACACCTTTATATCTACTATATGTTATATATTAATTAACTTTTTCTTTTAAATAAATTCAATATTATGTGGACAAGGCATAATAAACCTATACCAGTATAAACCGCAATATTTACTATAAATGAGTTATTGGCTGCTTGATGTTTTTTGTAGTAAATATACATTGCCCTGTAGAATTCATATATTAATTTAAACTTTTGTTTTTTACTGCTGGCTCCTTTATAATGCAATATTTCTGATTTGCCATAATAAACAATTTTCCAACCTTTTTGTTTTATCCTGTAACATAGGTCAATGTCTTCCCCATACATGAAAAATGTTTCATCAAGTAGACCGGAATCTTCAAGAGCTGTTTTTCGAATAAACATAAAAGCACCAGTCAAACAGTCAATTTCATATATTCCATTATCATCAAGGTTATCTAAATTATAATTATTGTTTTTAGTGTTTATGTGGAACAGTCTTGAAAATGCATTTGCCGGATTTGGAAAAGACCTTTTACATGCTTTATCTAAGCTTCCATCTTCTAAAATAACCTTACATCCAATTGCTCCAACATCATCATGTTTAATTATATAATTATAAATATTTTCCAATGTATTTTCATAAACTATTGTGTCGGAATTTAAAAGAAGTATAAATTTTCCTTTTGCTTTTTTAATAGCTAAATTGTTCCCTGCTGCAAAACCATTATTTTCATTTGCTTTTATAAATTGAACAGCTTTTATATTTTTAAAGTAATCTTTAAGTTTATTTAAACTATCATCTGATGAGTTGTTGTCTGTGACAATTATTTCAAATGTAAATGGATATTCATATTTTAAAATAGAGTCAATTGTGTTTTTTGTAAGCTCAAATGTGTTGTAATTAACGATTATTACTGAAACATCCATATTATCACTTTATAAGTTTAATTGTATTTTTAATTAGCTGCCATTCAATTTTCAGATAGTTTTTTATATTTTTAGATTTGAATTTAACTTTTTTAATTTTATTTTTATTATTTAATCCTTCTCTTACTCCTTTAAGATAAGTTTCTCCAAATCCTTTTCTTTTAAAGTATAGGTATTTAATAGAAAACCCTAAAATCAAAAATCCGATGTTTAATATTTTTTGTGGTATCGGCAGGTTCTTATAAACAAGCCAAACATTGTTACGAGCAGATATTTTTATTTTGAACTCATTATATTTGCTTCCGCTTGTTCCGCTTCCTTTATGATAAACAATAGCTTTTGGGCAGTATATGTTCTTATAGCCATTGATTTTAGCCCTATATGCCAAATCAACATCTTCCATATATGCAAAGAAGTTTTCATCAAATAATCCTATTTCCTCCAGAATGGTTTTCTTGTATAATGCTGCACCTGCACAGCTTGAAAAGATTTCATAAACATCATTGAACTGATTTATAGGTTTATTATCCCCAATTTTTTGAGTGTGTGCTAGAAGGGTATAATTGTCCCCGGCATCATCTATTAAATCAGGTTTATCCATTTGAATCATTTTAGATGAAACTGAGAAAATATCCTCCTCACTTTCAATTAGTTTTAATAGCTCCAATATAGTATTTTCCTCTAATTTAACATCATTGTTTAAAGAGAAAATATAAGGGCATTTTGCAATTTCAATTGCTTGGTTTGTGGCTTTTGCAAACCCTAAATTGGTTTTATTTTCGATTAGTTTGAAATCAAAGTCTTTAGGATAATTTTTAATAAAATCAACACTGTTATCATCTGATCCATTATCAACAATAATAACCTCTCCAATATAATCAGAATTCAAATTAAGAGTGTCGAAATAATCTTTTAGGAATTTTTCCCCATTAAAATTAGGTGTTACAACTGAAACTTTCATGAAATTCTTCCCTTCAATGTTTTCCAAGTTTTATAATATAATTTAGGATTAAATAAGAATAATTTTATTTTAAATTTAAATTTAGATTCGCCTTTAAAGTTTTTAAGTTTATTGAATAAATTTAACCTTCCCATTTCTTCCATTGTTTGTGTAAAATCATAGTTATTATAGAAAAAATACACCATGTTTCCAAATATTGCTTTTGGAATCCTATTATTTACAATTAAATCAGCCAAATCTTTATGATTATTTTTAATATAATAGTTTGATAAATCTTCAAGAATTCTTATAAACTGAAAACGTTTAAAATCCGCTTTATTTGATGATGATGTTGATATTTGTCTATAGAAGTATGTTGGTTTTGAGCATACTCCTAAATTTGTCATGTTAATTATGTTTTTAAGTGCAAATTCTGTATCTTCACCATATATTGCTTTTTCATTGAATTTTTCTGTTATTAGTTCTTTTTTATACATTATCTGACAAAAGCTGAATGGTATTTTCATTGCAAGTTCAAGTTTTATTAAATCAATAGCAGATATTTCTGATTTTTCATTTATTGGTGAGAATATTTTTTCATCTTCAATAATTTCTCCTTTTCCATTGGTTTTAAGCATTTTTGTAAAACTTCCATCCTTATCCTGTGCATTTTTAAACAAACATGAAATGTGGTTTTTAGATATTATATCATCATCATCTACAAAAATAATATAGTTCCCTCTTGCATTTTCCAGACCTACATTCCTTGCATTGCTTACTCCTTTATTTATCTGGTTTATTATTGTATTGGGAATGTTTGTGTTTTTTAAAGTGTCTTCAATGATTTTTAGACTGTTGTCTGTTGAACCGTCATTGATTATGACTATTTCAAAATTCTTGAAATCCTGATTAATTACTGATTTTAAAGTATCTGATATATAATCTTCACCATTATATACTGGAATTATTACACTAACATCATAATTCATGAAATTCCGCCTTTTATTTTAACAGCAACTCCACTATTCTTTGAGATGCTTTACCGTCAATTACATCAAATTGTGTTTTTAGAAATTTCAAATTATCCGTATTGAAATTATTGTTTTTAATCGAATTAATTAAATCATCACTATTTGTTACAACCTCACCAATGACCTTGGACAAATCAAAATAAAATCCCCTGTCTTTTGATAGATATCTTTTAAAATCATATGTGAATAATATAATTGGTTTATTTAAAGCTGCAAATTCAATAACTAAGGATGAATAATCAGATATTAATAAATCTGCAATTAAAAGCAATTCCTGTTCGTTTTCAAAATCAGTAACATCAATAAAATCCCCCTCAGAATAATCAATGTTAATTTTAGGATGAAGCCTTAATGCTAAAACGTATTCATCACCTAAATACTGGTTAAACTTATCAATATCCAAGAAATTAAAAACATCATTATCCGGTTCATTATCTCTAAATGTAGGAGCATATAATACTATTTTTTTACTCCTTGCAATGGGGTATTTTTCATCAAATTTTTCTCGAACATTACAATTATTTTTAAAGTAATAATCCATTCTTGGAAGACCTAAAGGTTTAATTTTAGACTTGTCGATTTGAAATGCTTCACAGTAAATATCTGAAATATTTTTAGAAGTATTAATTAAATATGTGACTTTTTCATTGGATTTTTTAATTAAATCTATTTCCTTATTATCACTTGTGCTTGAAGCCCCAAATTTCTTAAAGGCCCCGGGGGCATGCCATAGCTGTGTTATAACAGTTTCTGGGTGAAAATTCATATAAGCCATTGCTAAAAAATTATCATTTAAAAAAATAAATTTAGATTGTGAGAGTTTTTTTAAATCTTTAACAGACCAATTGTTTTTATTGAAAAAGAAGAATTCAAAATCAGCTCTTTTTTCGAACTCTTCTTCAATATATTTATAATTGGATAAAAATGAATTATTATCATCTACTATAAATGATATTAGATTATTTTTAATATTTGATGATGAAACGAGGTTATAAACAAACCCAAATACTCTATGTTTAAAAGACATTTTCTACACAATCTCAAGATCTTTAAGCTCATCTTCAGAAGCTGTTTTAGACGCTTCAATATATGCTTCACAAACTTTATCTACATCTCCATCCATGACCAATTTTCCTTTATCAATCCATATTGCCCGATTACAAATTTCTTTTATTTTAGCTGTTGAATGTGAAACCAGCAATACTGTTGTTCCGGAGGTAATCATTGAACGGATTTTATCCCCACTTTTCTTTTGGAAACGCACATCCCCAACAGATAAAATTTCATCTAAAATTAATATTTCTGGATTAACAACTGTAGCTACTGCAAAACCTAATTTTGCAACCATACCTGAAGAATAATTTTTAATTGGAATGTCAATGAAATCTTCAAGTTCTGAAAACTCTACAATTTCATCATATTTACTTTCAAGAAACTCTTTGGAATATCCAAGAATTGCACCATTTAAAAATATATTTTCACGACCACTATAATTATGGTCAAAACCTGCTCCAAGCTCTAAAAGAGGTGCTACTTTTCCTGTAATAGATGTTTTACCAGTTGTTGGTTTTAAAACACCTGCAAGAACTTTTAGAAGAGTACTTTTACCTGCTCCATTAAAACCTATAATTCCAACTCTTTCACCACGTTTTATTTCAAATGAAACATCATTTAAAGCTTTAAAATGTTTTTTAGGTTTAATATCTCTTTTAGCCCATCTTATAAAGTATTCTTTAATTGTATCAATTTTTTCTTGAGGCACATCAAATTCCATTGAAACATTATTTACTTTAATAATCGTTTCTCTAACTAATGATTTAAATTCTTCTGTGTCTTCTGCTTGTACAATCCATGAATCTTGATCAATGGCCTCTTCATACTTATTTTTTTTAGATTTATAACCTTCACCCTTAACCTCTACAAAAAAATCATCTGTAAATTCTGTGTATTGATTAAAAGAATTGATTATTTTAGATCCTTTTGATGTGCACTTAAAAACAATCCTTAATCTAGAAATTCCCATTCCGCGAACTGCAGGACGCCAAATCATATTTTCTGTATCAAACTCATCTTCAACATTTTCTTCATCATTAAAATCGTTGTATTTGCTAGGATTAAAGTAATATTTTACAACTTCAATACCTTCAGGAACATTAATTTTAACTTCCTGTTTGGTTTTATTAACTCCATTTAAATTTCTAAAATAAAGTGTGTATTTAAATTCATCACCAAGAGCTTTCTTTAATGGATGCTTTTTATCTGGATATTCCTCCAATGTTTCATCACATGACATGATGTATCTTGGAGGCTCATATTCTATTCTAACACGAATAAAATCAAAATTAATAACTCCTTCATTCTCAGATTTGTTTTCTGGAAACTCAATAGAAATCCCAAAGCTCTCAATATTAACATCTTCTGCAGTTAAATTAAGATTTTGAACCCTAAACTTAACTATTCTATTTAGTTGAAATAATGTAGCCCCTACTTCTGCATGTTTTTCCAAATCATCGTTGATTTTTAAAATTGGAGGACCTATATTAATAGGTTCAAGAGACTCTTCACGAGTGTAGTCAAGTTCTACGCAAATATATTTGATTTGAACTCCCTTTGGAATGTTAAAATTAAAATTGGAAACTCTAAATGAAGCAGGTTTTTGTTTAGGTTTAATATTACAACTTGCAACATGTTCCCAATCATCCAGTTTAATATTTTCTAAATTATCCCATTTACCACTGCCATTACCTTCTTCCTGAACAATAGTTTTAGGATATCTGAGTTGATTAACCATAAAAACACACACCTATAAATTAAGAACAAATTTGTTTTGATATTTATAAAATACATAAACACCGATTATTAATGATAATACTGAAGTTATAATTAAGAATAATAAAGGTTCTAAAGCTGGAAAAGTTCCATTAAGAACAATATCCCTAAATGAAGACACTCCTGCATAGAGAGGATTAATTTTAAATGCAAACATGAATTGTTCCGGAATAATCTCTATTGGATAAAACAACGGTGTCATGAAAGATAATAACATTATAAGAACCCCATACAGATATTTGATATCTGTAAAGAATGTTGTAGCAGTAGCTAATATTAGCCCTACACCCATTGTCAATACAATTACGAAGAATATTGGTATTGGAGAATATAACAATGAAAGATGGAATGGTGCTCCTGTAACTATCATTACTGCAATAAGTACTGTGAGAGATATTAAAAAGTTGATAAACTCCGAACATACAATTCCAACAGCAAACATATATTTAGGAACATAAATCTTTTTAATGATTTCTGAATTATCTTTAATAGAATTCATAGCTCCAGTTGAAGCATTAGCAAATAAATCAAATATTAATTTACCACTTAATAAATATACAGGAAAGTTTGCAATAGATCCTGCAAAAATAAGTGAAAATACCATTGTTAAAACAATCATTGATAAAAGCGGATTTAAAAAGCTCCAAAATAATCCTAATGTAGAATCCTTATATTTCCCACTAATATCTCTTTTAACAAGTTCTGATAATAAAAAAGAATATTTAGAAAAGTTCTTTACAACTTGTTTATCCTTAAACATTTTACTCTCCCTTTAAACATTTTACACGCTATTGGAATATCTTATAATATCTTTGAAAAGAATAATATAAAAAGTTAATCTTTAAATAAACTCATTTTTTTAAGCTAAACTTCCGAATTTACTTATTAACTCCCTATTTGAATTTCTAATTGTTTAATTCTACTATTTAATCCATCTATTTTATTGACAACTTTCCATATAGACCAGAGTGGCCTAATTTGTATTTGAAAGGAATATTATGTTTAATTCTTAAGTCATATTGGTTATGTTATTTTTATATGTTGGATTTATAAACCTGTAAATCACTGCATTTTCTAATCAAATCTTTTCTAATTTTTAAATAATTCTTTGCATTTTTAAGAGGATTCTCTACATCAAAAATATTATATTTAGATTGATGCTCCTCAAAACTTATTTCTTCAACTAATTGATAAGTCCTTCAAACTGTTCTCCCATTCCACGATTATTTAAAAATAACCTGGTGTTTCAGTACAAAACAAGGCAATACACAATGTAGGAGGTCTATAATAACACAATAAACATTTTCACATAATTTTAAAAGTTTTCTGCCATGAAAAAATTATCTTCATGATTATAAAAAGATGTTAAGTTATAAAAGCATGGAGGCATTTCTGGATGAAATGCTTTTTTAAAACTTGGAATTAATTCTTGTTGGATTGTATAAAATTTTTATTGGTTTTTTTGCTTTAAAAAATGAGATAATCTCTTCATGTATCTCTGATACAGCTAAAATATAATCCTCCTATGAATTTTCAGCCGTATTTCATTTATCTGATGTTAATGTTGAACAACCTTAAAAATAAGCTTTTCTATCCTTTTCTTCAAGAAAATTAACTGTTGCTAAATCACGACATCCACAGACCATTTTTATTTAAATATTCCTTATTTTCTTCAGTTAATAGCTTGTTTTCTTATCCATCAGTTGTAATTGTAAAGTGCATTGAAATTAAAAGGGCCAGTATCAGCTGATGGAGGCAATGCTTTGTAGCAGTCAAGATACCTACCATTCATTATTATCCTTACCTTTTCATCTACTTTAAAAAGATTGATTTCATGTTCAATAATAATCTACTGTGGTAAAAATCGTATTATCGCAATCGATTGAATTTCATTTACTAAATCTGTTGTATAATCATAGCTTATTAATCCATACTTCATTTGATTTTCCTCCAAGTTTTGATTAAAGCATTCATTGTCATTTCTACACTTGATGTATTAATAACATCTTGTTGTGCCTGTTTTCTAATTTTAAACAATTTATCTTTTGATAATTTTTTAACTTCAATAATTTTATTAGCTAATGCCTGTGGATCATTTTCATCAACAATAAAACCATTCACATTATCTTTGATTATTTCAGGTATTACTGAAACATTTGTTGTTATAACAGGTATTCCATAAGCCATTGCCTCAAATATAACAGTTGGAAATCCATCCCTATCACCATTTTCAGCTATTTTACATGGAGCTACAAGAACATCTGATTTTGAAAAAGATTTTCTAACTTCTTCAGCTCCATTTAACACTCCTTTAATTTTAATGTTCTTTAGTTTTAATTGTTGGATCTTTTCCTGAATTTCATTTTCAAGTATTCCCCCACCATACATACTAAAATTTAAGTCAGTATCTTTTAGGATATCCGCCGAATCAACTAAAATATCTAAACCTTTTTTTTCAACAAATCTTGAAAGAGATATTATTTCCTTAATCTCCCCATCTTTTTCTTTTAATGGGGTTATGCTATAAGCTGTAGCTTGTTTAGTGATGATGATTTTATCTTCAGGAACACCCCGTTCAAGTAAGTAATTCTTATGATAGTTTCCTAAAGTGAATACTGCTTTACAATTTTTATCATTGGTAATTTCATACAAATTATTGTTTTCATCACAAACTTTTTTAAATATGTCGACTGCATGTGCAAAAACTGTGAAGGGAATATTTAGTTCTTTTGCAACAGGATATGTGAATTCAGTAGCTGGAGGATAGACAAAATGAGTGTGGATTAAATCAATTTTATATTCCCTTAATAATTTTTTAAGATTATTATAAGGGTTTTCTACATTATCAAATCGCACTACATTCAAATCAAAATCAAGTTCAATAGGATCCATTGGATCTACGTAACAGAATACCGTAACATTATAATCATTTTCAACTAAATATTTTAGTTCATTTAAAACAAATGTTTCAGATAATGTTGGAAATCCAACGAGCAAGTAAGCTATGTTTATGTCTTTTAAATCTGTGAAGTCTTTTTTAGATTTTAAAATATTTTTAAATTTATTTTTAATTGAAGTAAATGAAGCCATTTAATCACTTTTACGAGTTATAATTCTTTTAAATTTATTTATACGATTAATTTTTTTAAGTTGATTAACTGCCTTATCATAATTATCATATGCCAAATATTTTGTAAGCTTATCATATCTTTTTTCATCAAGATTTGGTGAAATTTCAAATTCCTTTTTAAGTAATGGATTAACAGCAATTAATAACTCTTTTTTATCATCATCTGCAATTTTACTTTTAATCAAGCTTGTTAGGAAATATACAAAGTGTTTTTTAAAGACCAAGTCAAAAAATTCAAGTTTATTAATATCAGTAAGCATTTCATACACTTTAAAGTAGCCTTCTATCATTTTTGAAAAAATTAATTTGTTTCTTAAGTGTATTGTTGACTTATCTTCATCAGTATCCCTTATTGAGTAGTTATAGCTATAGAAATCATCTAAATATATTGTTTTTTTAGATAAGAATAATGAATGAATGTATAATTCCAAATCCTCTGCAAGCATGCCTTCTAAAAATTTAATATTATTTTTGATTAAGAAATCCTTTCTAAACAGTTTTGTCCAAATACTAGGTCCAAGTGTAAAAAGCCTTAAATCTTCTTTGTATGAATCAGCAATAATATTTTCTCCATTGAAAACTGTTTTA
>CAYPJH010000054.1:0-12443 GCA_964411035.1 uncultured Methanobrevibacter sp.
ATTATATTGTACTCAATTAAGATTTATTTTAGTTTACAATAATGTTTCCAGTGAAGGTGTTAAAAATGAATTAATTAATAATATTATTTCTAATATTCCAATCAGAGATATTGATTTAATTTTATCAGAAATTGAGAAAACAATGGATGATTTAAATCAATTAACAATGGATGAATTGTGTTTTATTCTAAAAGGAAACATTAGTAAAGTTGAGGGTGGAAAAACTCAAGTTATAAATGAAATTAATAAAACAATGCCGTTTGACCTAATCAAAAAGAATATAATTGAATTAAATAAATTTAAGTCCATATTAAATGAATTAAACTTTAATGAATTAAAATTTATTGCTAAATCAAACAATTTAATTGTGAAAAATAATAAAAATCAGCTAATTTTTGAAATTGGAACACAAGTTCCTTTTAATATTATTTCAGAAAATATTTTAGAAATCAATAATATTAAGGCTTTTGTGAAATCATTTAATAAACTTCAAAGACATCATATTTTGAAATCTAATCTTTTAAATGATGTTGGAGATGATGAAACTCAAATTAAGGAGATTTTAGAAAATATTGATTTATTTGAAATAGCTAAGTTTAATAAGGAGCTAAATAAAATAAAATGCGAATTAAATAATTTAAGTGTTATTCAACTTAATCATATTTTAAATAATCATAAACTGGAAAAATCTGATAATCCATCTATCCAAATTGAAACAATTCTAGAAAATATTTTAATACCTTTCATTAAAAGAGATATTCAATCAATTAAAGAATTAAAAAATAAACTTGATGCCCTTTCTGAAGATGAAATTGATATTATCCTTTTGAAAAATAAACTTAGAAAATCCATTCATAAAAATGAAAATATTAAAACAATAATTGAAAATTTATCATTTGATAAAATCAAGAAATATTTATCTGGAATTAACAATGAGGCATATTTAAAAGAACTTATGAACTCAACATTAATTTGCCCTATTAAAATTTCCAAAGGTAAAAAAACACTTACAACAGAAAAACGTGGAAACTCAATATTTTTATTATTATTTACTAATGAAGAGTTATTTAATGAACACCAATGGAATAATAAGTCTGTTAAAAGGTTAGAAAATAATTTTGATTACTTCAAAAAACTAATTAATAAAAATAGAAAAGTAGAAGGTATTTTGGTTAAAACACCTGAAGAGATAATTATTAGAAAAGATTAAGTTACTTCGCTTGTTAAGCTCCTTCTCTTAATCTATTTAGGATTCATAATCTTGAGCTAAGCCGATACTGTTTTTTTTTGAATTCTTAAGAAAGATATTTGATTAAGACATTTTCCATATCTGTTCCACCAAGATGAGAAGCCATATCTTGACTTGCTGTAATATTAAACTAATAGTTGAATTAAAAGAATAACTTAATTATAATTTTTGCCCACACTCAGCACAGAAGTTATCTTCTTCATTTGCAATAGTTCCACAGTGTTGGCAAATAATTTTTTCTTCTCCATCTGTAAGTTTAGTACCACATTCTTTACAAAATTGATAATCCGGTATATTTTTAAATCCGCAGTTTGGACATATTTTTTCTTCAGGTTCAGTTTCAGCATCATAAGGAGTTACATCCACCAAACGAGATATTTCTTCTGTAGATATTATATTATAATATTTTGAGTTTTTAACATCTTCTTTAATTTTATTTATTTGATTTAAAATTGTATATTCTTCATTTTTACTTCCACAAGTAGGACAGTATTTGGAATCTATTAAATATTCACCATTACAAATTTCACAAGCTTTACTCATAGCATAATTCTCTACCATTCCTCATCCCTCATTGTAAATTTAAATTATTACGGTCCCATATGTTATTTATTTAAATATCTTTTTTATAAGAGTTCTCTTAATTCATTTATTGTAATTTCTTCTTCATTTTCAAAATCAAATCCGAAATCATCATCCGAAGAAGTGTCTTCATCAACTTTATCTGCATTAATCTCATCTAATAATTTGTTTTGATAATCGGATTTATTCTCAATCCACTCCCCAGCACAAACATGCAATGATTTCCATCCTAGGCTTTCCAATAGTTCTTTGTGAAGTCTGAATTTATCTCTTACACTTTCAAATTTATTGAAGTTTTCTCCTTCACATTCAATTGATGCATTATGGTTAACAGCAAAATCAACTAACTGTTTTTTAGGAGCTAATTTTTTATCATTTAAGAAATTATAAATGTTTTCTTCAAATAGGGATAATTCAAAGTCTTTTATACCATTATCTGTCTGATATTCAAATAATGATTTTAGGCTATTGCCTTTAACAATATCTTTTTGTTCGAAGTTAGTTAGAACAATGGTTTTTTCAAATGATTTTGTCATTAGTTTATTGATAAGATACTCATTTTCACTTTCAAATTCAGTATTTAACACATTATCATTATCAAAACCATAGGTTAAACTTGCCAAAATCACATCACGGCTTTCATATACATCATCAATGTATTTTACATAGAATGAATCTAAAGGATTGAAATATTGAACTAAATCAGGGGAATCCTGTAATTTTTCAAGTAAAACTTTAATTATGTAATCCCTTTGTGCTTTTGTAAATGCAATTATTCCTAGTGTTTTATCAAACCCATATTCAGTTACATGGTCAATAGCTAAATCAACAATTTTTGCTGCTTCAACTTCATTAATTTGTGATGAAAGGTTATAAATGGAATTATTCACATTAATTATTTCAAAACTGGACTCTTGATCTTGTTTAGGATATGTCACTAGTTCATCATTGTAGAAGGATGTGTTTTTAGCATCGTAACACCATTTAAGTGTTTTTGTTTTGAATTTATCATTTATTAAACTTATAAGGCCAACATTCGATTGTTTTGAATCACCAATGACAATTTTATTATTCGCTCTTAAAAGAGTTGTAATTGCCATTTCACTTTTAATTTGATTTACATCATTAATTATGATATAGTCAAATTCACAGGAAGATAAATATTTGAAAACTGAAGTTGGAGTAGTTATAAAAACTGGTTTGATAGCTTTAATATAATCAAGAGACCTTTTTAATACTTCTTTTATATTTCCATTATCATTCACATTTAAATCATTGAATTTGTTAAATGCTCTGTATTGTTTCATTGATTTGGGATCATCACCAATATCTTCAATATCAGGTTTTGAATCAATATATTCATTTAGAACTCTTAATCTATTAAGTTCTATAACTTCCCTATCCAAATCACAATATTTGTCAATGTCTTCATCTGAAATAAATGTTTGGTTTTCTTTTATTTCGTTAAATAAGTTTCTTGCAAAGTTATATGTAAAGCTTTTATTTATTAATTCAGGTTTTAACTCATCACTATAAAATGTTTTTATAAATTCATGACAAACATCATTGTCAATGCTTTTAGATAATCTTTCAAAATCAATCCAATCTTTTAGTTTATTAATATTATCATCAAAGAATGCAACATAATTTAATACATCATCAAGGGATTTTTTAAGATTAATTTCTTTTTCAGGATGAATTAAATCAAGGGTTTCAAATAACTTGATTATCTCCTGAACATCATTTTCCATTTTTGAAGTTAACTCCCTTAATTTATTTAGCTTGGATTTATCTCTTATTGCATTATCAGTTTCACTGGAAAAGAATCCTTCATTGAATAAATCTTCATAAGTTTTATTGTACTTTAATTGTTGATTTAAATCAATGACAGAGGTTTCATATCCATTATCAACATCCTTGAAATATTTGGTATCTATATGTATACTATCTAGATTATCTTTTATTGATTGCAGTTCCTTGAGGTTGCTTAACTTTGTTTTTAAATTTTCATTAGCATTATTTAAATTATCTAAATTAATATTTAGGCAGTTAATATATTTAGATTGAATTATTTCATCAGCGATTTTAATATCTGAAATGATTTCATTTAAATTAAAAGGTTTACTTGCATTTATGTTATTATAATTAGAATTTAAGCTATTGATGTCATTTTGAATTTCAGAAATTTTTTGAGATATTGTATCAAATTTTCTATTTTTTAAGTTTCTTCCAAATTCATTTAAAATAATTGGATTTGAACTAAGTTTATTAATTTGAGTTTTGATTCCATTGAGTAGAGTTGTGAATTCCTTTTTATAATTTTTAAACGAATATTCTTCATTACTAATTAATTTAACTGTTTTATCTGATAAAATTCCATCATGGTATGCTTTAGTAAACGATTTGTCAATATTTACTTTATTTTCAATTATTGAAATTTCAGTATTTGCTCCTACCCATAGCTTATCGAAATGGTTCTTAATTAACTTATTTTGATTTTCAATGGAATTTCTCAAACGAACAAGATCTATAAATATGTTTTTGCTTTCAGTTATTTTATCCAGATTATCAATTTGACTTTCGAATGAAATATTATATTTTAATACTTCTGGATTATTATAGAGTTTAGTCAAATCTTTATATAATTGATCAACTAAATCAAGTGAATCAAAATCAGACTTTTCATCAAGAGATATTAATTTATTTTCATCATAACGCCTATAAATTGAATTATAACCTCTTAATAATTCTATGGTCTTTAAAATTTCATTGTTTTGATTTTTATATTCTTCAAGACTAATTTCTTCCAATTTACTTTCATAAAATGCTAATTGACCATCAAAACTACTTGTTATTTCTAAAAGATCATTACAGTTAGAATTCAAATCAGAAATTTTTGATTTGATTTCCTCATCAGAATTTTCAAGGAATTTGAAAATATTTTGTGAGAAGAATCCTTCATTAAATAATTTTGTAAACTCTTTATGATTTTCAAATACATTATTTAACTCTTCCAAAGATGTTGATTTATCTTTCCAGACAGTTGGGAAGTATTTATTAATTAATGAATAATAATGATCGTTCATTGAGTTGAATTTGCTGAGTAAATTAAAATCATTTTTATATTCAACTAAAGTATCCTGATAGTAATCAACAGTTACAAATTCTTTAACATTATCTAAATCGTTTAATTTAGAATAATTAGCAATAATCTTGTCAATATCATCAATTCTATAATTTTCACTTACATTATTAAATAAATCATTTGCATTCTTAATATCGCTATATAAATCCCAACAATAATTTTTTAAATCCAAAAATGATTTACCGGACATTAAACTTAAATCCAAGGATGTTTTATTAATCTCAATATTATTTCCAATTAAATTCAAATAATAATAAACCTTAAATGTAGATTGTTTAATATCATTTAAACGAGTTTTAATTTCATCTTTATTTGAATTAAACTTCTCTAAAGAATCATCTGAAAAGAATTCATTTTTCAATAATTTTTTATATTCTTCATTAACAACATACTCTTTATATAAATCATCTAAATTAGTTTCACTATTAAAGTAAGTATTTGGGAAATATTTTTTTAATATGGAATTAATGTTATCTGGTTTTGAGTCAATATCTTTTTTAAATTTTAAATTAGATTCATCGCCAGCCGACATTTCATTAATATCAAGTAATTTTAATTTTATAAAAACTAAATTTTTTAAAGCATCATCAAAATCTGATCTATTTGTTAATTCACGATATTTGTTTTTAAGGAAGTTATATTCATCTTCAAGTTCAATCAATTGGTTTAATGTTTCTTTAAACTGTGAAGTTTTCATTGAATTATATTCTGCATTATGTCCAAGCACTTCCTTTTTGATATCTTCTATATCATTAACAATTTTAACATGATTTTTATAATCATCACATATTGTAGCATCATCATCTGGAACTACAAATTTATAATATGACTTGAATTCGGTTTTAAGTTTTTTATAATTGCCCCATAATGGATTTTTAAGTATTTTTTTACATTCTTCAGTAAATTCTGCAAATTTTTCATTCAAATCTTTAGGTGTTAATTTTGGATCAACTGGTGAACCATATAATTTTAATTCATGTGATGAAAGTGAATTGGAATGTTGTTTTAAATCCAAACTGAATACAGAGTTTTCAAATCCTAAATCCTTAACTTTTTTATTGAATCTTAGGATTTCTTCAATTAAATCATTAACTTCATCAAGATCTAATTTTGTGTAATCTTCTTCATTTTTAATATCCTCAAGCAAGGAAATAAATGCATTAACCTGTGGTTTATCACTATCTGGAATTATTATAGGATTTTTTAGAAGAATTTCAACATTATCACAATATTCATCAACTTCTTTAAGGGAATTAATTCTTCCAATATTAAGTAATTTGCTTAATATTTCAGCATTACCTGCAATACCTGTTATTTCTTCTTTAATTGTTGGAATGTTTGTTTCCAATATTCTTGTTTTTGAAATTTCATCAGAGATATTATTTTGTATTTCACTAATTTCATCATTCATTTTAGAATATAAATAATCATATTCCTGGTCTTCAAATTTATTTTTAGCCACTTTAAATAATTCAATGAAATCATCAATTGCTTTTTCATCTTCTACAAGTATGGGGTGTGAAAGTAAAATATCTGATTTTTTAAGATCGTCTTTATTATTGATGGATGTAAACTCATTTAAACCAATGTAGGTTTTTAAAGTATCTAACTCATTTATGCAAATATTGGCATCTTCAATACTTTTTTGATATCCTATTAGAGTATTAATTTTTTCAAGAGTGGATGTTAATGTTAATTGTGAATATTTATTAATATCTTTCAATAAATCCTCCGGTGACTTTGTTTCACATTCCTTTTGATATTTTTTCAAATCTTCAATAAATAAATCCAATTCTTTTTCATCTGAAATGAGCGTAGGATTTTTATCTAATAAATCTAAAGAATCATTAATAGCTTCAACTTCATTAATATAATTCAATTTCTTTATACCTGCATCTGAAATCTTAGATTTGAAGTCATCAAGCAGGTTACCTAATTTAGTCAACTCCCCCTTGAGATTAGTTAATTCTTTCAATTGATTTTCCAAATCGAGGCGAGTATTATAAACTTCAATTAAAAGTATTTTTTCTAACTCTTCAATAGATCCATATTCTTTTATTTTGGTTTGGAAGATATCCAATGTTTGGCTATAATTTTTTAAATCATTATAATAATCCCCCATTAGTTGAGGATTATTTTCAAGAACATCTAATTTTTTAAAGTGGTTTTTATAATCATTAAGTTTATCAAGTTTCTTTACTCCAAATTCTGTATTAATCTCATTGTTTAATTTAATTAATTTATCTAAATTATTTTTAAGAAGGGGTATGGTAGTAATAATCTCATTTAATTGATTATCTGTAATATATTTAGCATCAATATAATTAAATTCATGTTTTGCAACTGGGTGGATTTTATTTACATAAAATTTAGACAATTCTGTAAATTTCTGAATGATTGTCTGATGTTCATTATTGGTTAAATTAGATAAATTTTTCATTTCAAATTCATCTATTTCATCGTCATATCTACTTTCAATTATTCCTATTAAATCATATGGTGTTATTCCTATTTTTTTATAAGGTGTGTTTATAAAAGTAGAATAATTAGCTAATTTTCTTTTTAAATCATTTAATTCATTTAATTTAGAATCAATATGGGCTTTATCATATTCAAATTTTGGAGTATATTCTGCAGCAGCTCTAATTTCTTGAATAAAAGTTTTATAGTTATAATTATCGCCATATAAATCAATATATGTTTTTTCAAGTCCCGTATCAAATAATCTTTCTTCAATACCCTTAATCTCATTTACTTTATCTGAAACAACTAAAACTGTTTTTTTATTTGCAATAATTTCTGAAATTAAATTAACGATAGTATCCAATTTTCCTGATCCTTCAGGTGCATCAATAAATAAATTACTACTAAGCAATGCTTCCCTTACAGCAGAAATCTGCGATGAATCAGCATCAAGAACATTATGCGAATTATTTTCATCAATCAAATCTATTTCGCTTTCATTAAATAGAAATGTTTTATCAGAGTCTTTTAAAAGATTATTTAATTTATTACTTTCTGTGAATTTTTTTAAATCATTGTAAGCTATTGAAGCTGTGAAATCAAATAATCCTAGTGTAATAAATGATTTAATCTCGCCTAATTTATTTATTGCAGTTAAATATGAAATCATATCTGTTTCAGATTCTATTTCTCTTTTAGGCAATGAGATATTCTTTTCTTTTAATTTAATTTCGAGTGAAGTGTTTAAACGAATCTTATCATGTGAATCATAAGATAATTCAAATTTTTCATTATTTTTCTCAAGTTTCACTGGAATAAAAACTAATGGAGCATTAAATTCATCTGCAGTATAAAAACCAAGAGTTAAATATAAATTAGGCAATCCGCTTTCACTAAGAACCTTTTTATTTTTTAAGTTAAGTAAGTTCAAATTATTATTTAAATCATTATTATTTAATGGAGTATGTAGCACGGTTTCATTTAATCGATTAATATAAAATTCTGGATTTTTAAAAATTGCAAGAGTATTCTGAGAGAGATAATCCTCAAATTCTAATTTATTGGCTCTTAAAAGTACTTTATTTAATTTTTCTAATTCTACACGATCATTTATTTCATCACTTGCAATGAGTTTTTCAATTTCTTCCTTTGAAAGCTCATATCCAAATTCAAAGACTTCTTGATTCATAACTAGTCTAGAAAACAAATCAAAGAAATCTGTGTCAATAATGGGAACTGGATGATTGTCCCATTTAAAGTTTAAAAAGTTTTCTGAATTACATAATTCATTAAATAAATAATTAATATTTAATAGATTCTTAGTAGATTCTGACATGAAAAAAACTCCAATAATAAATAATATATATTTAAGTTTATTAAAATTAATATAAATACATGGTTTTAGCAAGAGAGATTGATTAATTAGGGGTGTTGTAACTCTCTGTTTTAAATTTAGTTTCATTATTTTGAAGTAGCATAATTCTACTTTTATTTATTTCTCCAAATTTTCTTTTTATAATTTTTTTGAATTTTCATAAAATCTCAGAAAACACTAAATTATAATTTATTTCCGCAGTTAGTGCAGAATTTTGCATTAGATCGATTTTCAAATCCACATTTACTACATACATTAATTTTTGGAGATTCCACTTTAGGAGGTTCAGGAGTTTCATTATTTTGAGGTTCTTCTTTAACCTCATCTTTTTCTACAAATGGAACATCAGGTTCTTGAGAATCTGCATTTTTTGGTTCATCATCAATTATAATTTTAGTTTTTTCAGTGCTAGTATCTGAGTTAGATTTAGGATTAATAATTCCAAATTCGATTAAATCTTCTTTTAATTTAGTGATATCGACTTTATTTAATAATTTATTAAAATCTGGCATTTTTAATTTACTTGGAGAAATATCGTATTTATCTAACAATTTGTTAAATGAGTGTTCATCCAGATTTTTAATAGTTTCTTTAATATCATTAGTTCTAATCATGTCTTTATTCTTCATTGTGTTTTGAATTTTAGATGCAATATCTTCTGTAAAATTAATAAAATTACTTTTTATATCATTCATATTTGTTTTATGATTATTTAAATAAAATCCGCAACTTTTACAAATTTTATCTTCTGCATTTATTTCACTTTTACAATTTGGACAAACATTATTTGACATAGTACAACCTATATATTTTTTATCAATAATATTACTGTTAGTAATGTATGTCTAATATAATATAAACAATTTATTGATAAACACATTATCTGATGTGGTTTTTATATTAACATTAACACTTTTCTTGTTGTGTTTTGATTTTAATATCTCATGAAAAAATTCATCAATACTTTTGTTATAAATCCATTTATTGTCTTTACCAATAGCTACTCTAATATTGACTTTAATAATATCATTAACTTCATCTTTTAAATAATGATGTGCAGACCTCAGGTATTTGCATTAATCATAGAAGGATTAGGTTTAATTGCATCGGATGCATCAATCCACAATTTTTCAATAGATTTATATTATCAGTTTTTATTTTAAAAACATATGAATCAATATTTTTTTTAATTTATTAATCAAAAATCTAATTTGCCAGACATGGAAATGTAATTTGAATATTGTCTGCAGGCAAGATAATTATAATTACTTGTTATTACATTTTCTTTTTAAAATATGGATAATCTTTATTATTTATGGTAGTCAAAACTATTATTATATTTTTGAGGTAACATAATGAATCAAACGGATAAAGACAATTGGAAAATTAGATTTGCAATTTTAATGATTATAATTGCATTTATATTTTTTGCATCAAGAATGCTTTACTTAGGAGATAGTGAAGAAGTTGTATCTTATCTTTGGAAGCAAATTGGGTTTATTCCAGTTAACATTCTTCTTGTAGCGTTCTTGATTGATGGAATTATTAGTAAAAAAGAGCATGAAGCTATTTTAGAAAAAATTGACATGATAATGGGGACTTTTTTTACTAAAATGGGAAATGATCTTGTTTATACCATTAGTTCAGCTAATGAAGACGTTGTTGAAGCTGAAAGTTTAAAAATGATTAAAAATTGGACAGATAAAGATTATAAAGATAAACTTAAAACTCTTAAACAAAATCCTATAAAATTCAGCACTAATTTAAAAGGAGCGGAAAGAGATGAATTTTTATCTGAAATATATAATATTTTAAATTCTAATCAGGAGTTTATCATTAATTTAATTAACAATCCGAATTTACTTGAAAAAGATGAATTTTCAAGATTATTGTTGGCTTTACTTCATTTAGATGAAGAACTTTCAAGAAGAGGAGAGTTAACAAATATTTCTGATGCTGATTTCAGTCATTTGATTGGTGATATTTCAAGGGTTTATTCACATTTAATTTATGAATGGGTTTATTATCTTAGATATCTGAATAAATTTTACCCATACATGATTTCATTAGCTATAAGAACAAATCCTTTTGATTGTGATGCGGATATTCATATAGTGGAATAGAAAAGATGACTAATTTAATAGTTAAAATAAATAAGGCATTTAATGATAATGATTTTGAAAAGGTTATCCATTATTGTGATATGATTCTTCATGAGGATAGTCTTAATTTAAATGTTTTACTTAAAAAATCAGATGCTTTAGCGGAATTAGGTGATTTTAAACGGTCTATTGATTGTTTAAAGTTAATTCTTAATTCTGATAATAAGATTATTCCTGCTTGGATAAATTTAGGCCACAGGTATTTGGATTTAAAAGATTATGAAAAGGCTATTTATTGTTTTGATTATGTTTTAGATTTAAATCCAACTTCAATTCCAGCTATTGCAGGTAAAGCTCAATCATACATTAAATTAAATGATTATGATTCTGCTAAACAGTACTTGAATATGCTGGAGTCATTATAATATATTATAATATCTTTTAAAAAAAGTAGTAATTTAAGAGTATTTTCATACTCTTTTTAATTTTTATCCGATTCTTTTTACTTGTACTAATGATTCAACAGGGATTCCTTCAATTTCAGAGATTCCTACTTTGTCAATTAATACAACTACAACTACAGGTTCTCCTCCATGGTCACGAACGGAATCAATAACTTCTTTTAGGGTTCTGCCACTTGTTGTTACATCATCTACAATAACAACTTTTTTTCCTTCAACAGAACTGAAGTTTGCACTTATTGCACCTTCTCCATCTGTGTTGTCATCAAGTTTCCTGTGTTTGTTTGGGTGAAATACTGCTAGAGAAGTTTCTCTTCCACTCATGTCTTCTAAAAAATCAGCCATCATTGTTGCAAATGGAATTCCGCTTACAGCTACTCCAACAACAACATCGCATTCTCCATGTGATAATGCCATGTCACTTAAAGCACCGGAAACATATCTTAATCTTGTTGAATTTCCACCTAAACTTTTCCAGTTAATAGCTAAATCTTCAACCGGAGCTTTTGCTTTTTCTTCAGTTGGTTTTTGTAAGGTTAACCATCTTGCAGTATCCATTGAAACGTTTAATTCATCAGCTATTTCTCCAGTTGTAAAGCCATGTTTTCTAAGTTCATGTGCTTTTAATATTAGTTTTTTCTCCATTTTTTCATCTCCTTTTATTCAAGTTCATCAAAGTTGATTGGTTTATGTTCTTTGGATGATCTTGTTGCTGCGATAACCATTTTTAAAGCATTAAGACCATCTTCTCCGGTTATAACAGGTTTTTCATTATTAACAACAGATTCTAAAAATGATTTTAATTCTTCTTTTAATGGTTCTTCATGTTTAATTTGTATATCCTGAGCAAACTTACCATAAACGTCAATACTTTGTTCTATGTAGTCAACTGAAATGATTCCGTCAGTTCCGGTGACTTCAATTTGTCTTCTTTTGTATGGGGTTAACCAGTTTACTTCAAGGATTCCTGTTGCTTCGTTTTCAAAGTTTACCATAATTTCTGCATGATCTTCAAAATCACATTTATCAAGGATGCTTCCCATTGTTCCATATACTTGGATTACAT